>JBBSCU010000198.1:0-11061 GCA_038249935.1 Chroococcales cyanobacterium | reverse complement strand
GTTTCAAAACCCCTCCAGGAGTAGGGCGGGTTGAAAAAACCGCCGCGCCTTACGACCTCTACGAGCGTGACGCTCCAGGTTTCAAAACCCCTCCAGGAGTAGGGCGGGTTGAAAAAGAAAAATAAATTTATCTTTAAAAAGAAGGTGGATTGAAAGGCGCACTTCGTTCGGGATTTCCCTAGCGACAGCACTGCTAATAAATAAAAGCTATGATTGTATTGACTTCTAATGCCAACACACTTAGTGGTTAACTAATCTGGCAATACGGACACTAATTTCTCAACGCGGACAAATAATTTGGCAATCGACAACAATCGGGATGACTGGATTTGAACCAGCGGCCCCTTCGTCCCGAACGAAGTGCGCTACCAAGCTGCGCTACATCCCGCCATAGAAATGACATTGTAAATTAACAATATCACAACCCGTGTCAAATCACAGAATTACATCTATATACGATCGCTTCATCAAAGGCTTTGCTTGCTACGATTAAATTTGTATAACTCTAGTGGTAAAAGCGGATTGTGACTGTAAAACCAGACTGGTTAAGGGTAAAAGCACCTGGGCGTGAGCGCATCGGTAACGTTAAAGAAATTTTGCGGGATTTAGCCCTCAATACAGTTTGTGAGGAAGCGTCCTGCCCGAATATTGGTGAATGCTTCAGTGCTGGGACTGCTACGTTTTTGATTATGGGTCCGGCTTGTACACGCGCTTGTCCCTACTGCGATATTGATTTTGAGAAAAAACCCCAACCACTAGACCCCACGGAACCTACACGACTGGCGGAAGCTGTTCGCCGCATGAAACTCAATCATGTGGTGATCACATCTGTAAACCGAGATGACCTAACAGATGGTGGTGCATCTCAGTTTGTCGGGTGCATTAATGCGGTTCGCTCAGTCTCACCCAAAACCACAATTGAGGTGCTAATTCCTGACTTGTGCGGTAATTGGAATGCTCTAGAGTTGATTTTACAAGCTGCGCCAGAAGTCTTAAACCACAATACGGAAACTGTTCCCCGCCTATATCGCCGGGTGCGTCCCCAAGGAAACTACGATCGCACATTAGAATTATTACAGCGAACTCGCCAACTTTCTCCTAGCACATACACTAAATCCGGCATCATGGTTGGACTCGGTGAAACTGACATAGAAATCCGCCAAGTCATGCAAGACTTACGAACTGTGGATTGCGACATTTTGACAATTGGGCAATATCTCCAACCCAGTCAAAAACACTTGCAAGTAAATGAATTTGTCAACCCAGAACAATTTGCTGCTTGGAAGGCATTCGGCGAAGAAATCGGATTTTTACAAGTTGTTTCTTCACCATTGACAAGAAGCTCATATCATGCTGAACAAGTCAGGGAATTAATGGAACGTTACCCCCGGTTTAAAAGTTAGGAATGTGGATTAAATAAAGTGCAAAAGTAGGGTGTGTTAGCGGAGCGTAACGCACCATTCCAAGTTAAATAAGAATTGCACGTTATTAAATTTGCGTTCCTTAGGAGTTAGGAGTTAGGAGTTATCAGTTATGAGTAAGAAAATGTACTCCAACTCAAAATTATCGGTTGCAATTCTTGGTGCGGGTGCTTGGGGTGCATCTCTAGCAAATCTCGCCGCAGCGAATGGTCATGAGGTACGTGTCTGGTCGCGTCAAGGTTCCCAAACTCTCCAAACAGTTTTAAAAGATGTCCAAATAGTCTTGTCTGCTATCTCAATGATTGGTGTGAGAGATGTTGCTTACCAAGTCCAGTCTTTCCCCCTTTCTTTAGAGACAATTTTTGTCACGGCGACGAAAGGCTTAGACCCCCAAACCACCTGCACACCGTCGCAAATTTGGCAAACAGTATTCCCTAACCATGCAGTAGTTGTTTTGTCGGGGCCGAATTTATCGAAAGAAATTCAGCTAGAGTTACCAGCAGCTACGGTGGTAGCTAGTAATATTCCCACGGCTGCGGAAGCAGTGCAGTTAGTATTTTCTTCTCATCGTTTCCGCGTATATACCAATCCTGATCCCTTGGGTGTGGAACTAGGGGGAACACTGAAAAATGTGATTGCGATCGCAGCTGGTGTGTGCGATGGTTTACAACTGGGAACCAATGCCAAAGCTGCTTTAGTCACCCGTGGACTTACAGAAATGGTTCGTATCGGTAACGACTGGGGTGCAAAGACAGAAACATTTTATGGTTTATCGGGTCTAGGAGATTTGTTAGCAACTTGCAATAGTCCCTTAAGTCGCAATTACCAAGTCGGCTATCAGCTAGCTGGTGGTAAAACACTTACAGAAACTCTCGCAAATTTACAGGGAACTGCTGAAGGAGTGAACACTTGTCGGGTTTTGATGCAACGAGCCAAGCAACAAAAGATTGCTGTCCCAATTACCGAGCAAGTTTATCGGTTACTTCAAGGTGAAATCACACCCCGACAAGCACTTGATCAACTGATGTTGCGAGATATTAAGCCAGAGTATAACTATTAGTTAGTAGTCTATCAATAAATAGAGGTGTGATTGTTCGTAGATTGGGCTGTTTTCGCTAAAGCATAAACTACGAGCCGATCAAAGTAGATAGCATTTTGCCATTAATACTAATCACTTCCTGGTTATCTATTAGTTAAACTTATTACTAAATAATCCTGAGAAAAAATTGGTAAATCGTCAGGATATTACTTTTATAGCCATGTAAATGTGACTATGCCAATTATAAACATGATATTCAGTGATGTATTTTTATACCGTGTTACAAAAATAACTATCAAGAACCATCAAGGTTGATATGTTAACTAAGTAGTTGAAATATTGAAAGCCGATCTGCGGATTTGAACAGCTATTGGTTCAATCAAAAATTTAGCAGCCGATTAAGTTCAGTAATACTGTATCGAATAAAACCATTACAGTTAATTTCTAAAAAAAGTTGTAATGGAATCTTTAACCGTGTTAGTTCATCGTAAATCACGGGAACAATAGCAACAGTTGAATAGCTGACCGTAATTCTAAGCTGACCGTAATCTATTGTTATCTGGAGCCATTGAGACGCTTTATGCCAGCAACATCTTTTTATGCAGATGCCGCCTATAATACCAGAAAGTCCCGCCAGGCTTTGGACTCGGATCTCACGGGTGATGAGAGTGAGTTATCGGTAGATGATCTACACGAGCTAGAGATGGCTTCTGCTGACCAGGCTAACTTTGCTGCTAACACTAACCGTCGTAGTACAGACCTAGTACGTCTATATCTTCAAGAAATTGGTCGGGTTCGGTTGTTAGGGCGAGACGAAGAGGTTTCAGAAGCTCAAAAAGTTCAGCGCTACTTGCGGATGCGGATAGTCCTTGCCAACGCCGCAAAGCAAGGGGATGAAGTGATCACGCCTTATCTCCAGTTAGTTGAAGTTCAAGAGCGTTTGACTTCCGAACTAGGACATCGCCCGTCTTTGGAAAGGTGGGCTGCCACTGCTGGTATAATTTTATCGGATCTTAGGCCGACTTTGGCAGATGGCAAACGTCGCTGGGCTGAAATCGCCAAGTTGACAGTAGAAGAATTGGAACAAGTTCAGTCCCAAGGACTCCAAGCCAAAGAACACATGATCAAGGCTAATCTTCGCCTGGTTGTGTCTGTTGCTAAGAAGTATCAAAATCGTGGTTTGGAATTGTTGGATTTAGTCCAAGAAGGCACACTGGGTTTGGAGCGGGCTGTAGAAAAGTTTGACCCAACTAAGGGTTATCGCTTTAGTACCTATGCCTACTGGTGGATTCGTCAGGGAATTACAAGAGCGATCGCAACTTCTAGTCGCACAATCCGCCTACCTGTTCATATTACCGAAAAGTTAAACAAAATCAAGAAAGCCCAACGCAAAATTGCTCAAGAAAAAGGTCGCACCCCAACTCTAGAAGATTTAGCGACTGAGTTAGAGATGACACCTACTCAAGTACGAGAAGTTTTGTTACGGGTTCCTCGCTCTATTTCTTTAGAAACCAAGGTAGGCAAAGATAAAGATACTGAGTTAGGCGAATTACTGGAGACTGACAGCGTAACTCCAGAAGAGATGTTAATGCGAGAATCTTTACAAAGAGACTTGCATCATCTTCTATCAGATTTAACTAGCCGGGAGCGCGACGTAATTTTGATGCGGTTTGGTTTGGCAGATGGTCATCCTTACTCTTTAGCGGAAATTGGACGCGCCCTTGATTTATCGCGGGAACGAGTCCGACAAATAGAATCCAAGGCATTGCAAAAGCTGCGTCAACCAAAGCGCCGCAACCTCATCCGCGACTATTTGGAGTCTCTAACTTAACGTGAGTTCGACGAACCTCTCTCTACCTTTAACTAAAGTTTAAGTCTGTCCCTCTCCGAACTGGAGAGGGACGATTTTGCGTAGTAAAACCTCTCATACCATTTCACGAAAACCTTGATACACATAGATTTCTCGTAGGGGCATGGCATTGCCATGCCCCTACCAACGTATTTGTATCATTATTAAAGCGAAATGATATTAGAGGTCTTTTGATTCAGTTAATTAGGCGGACACTATATAAGCCAATACGGTTTAGTTAAGAAAAATAGTAGGTTGGGTTGAGCAACAGCGAAACCCAACAAATGGTTAATAATGTTGGGTTTCATTCCTCAACGCAACCTACACCAATTTTAGTTTTTAGCCTTAACCCAAGCGTATTGCTATATGAGCCGTCGAACGGCAAGCATCCTGACCATTAAATATATGCAAATTAAATGCACACCTGATTTTTGATTAAGATTTAATGAATTTTTGTTTAGCATTTAATAAAGATTCTCAATAAGCAATGATTGTTGCAAATCGCTCCAAATATTTGTTATATTCTCAATTAACGAGCTTTGTTGAGAAATATTAGTATGACTGTCTACACAACTACTTCACTCAAGGCAGAACTGAACGAACGAGGTTGGCGTTTAACTCCCCAGCGCGAAACAATTCTACACATTTTTCAAGAACTTCCGCAAGGTGAACATTTGAGTGCGGAGGATCTTTATCATCGGCTAGAAACTGATGGTGAAGGGATCAGCCTGTCAACTATTTATCGGACTTTGAAGTTGATGGCAAGAATGGGACTTTTACGGGAATTAGAGCTAGGCGAGGGACATAAGCATTATGAGATCAACCAGCCCTATCCCCATCATCACCATCACCTAATTTGTGTTAGATGCAACTCAACTATTGAGTTTAAAAATGACTCAATTTTAAAAATTGGGGCGAAAACTGCTCAAAAAGAGGGTTTTCACTTGCTTGACTGTCAAATGACCATCCATGCAGTGTGTCCCAAGTGCCAACGGGCATTGATGCCGCTTTAGCACTTGGTAAATAACAAAACGAAACTACTCAAATTAAACAATAAATACAATTTTGAGCAGTTCGTAATTTGCTGTTAATGGAGGCAAGCAAGCAGTTGGGGACTGATACTAACAACACCAAAGCGGATGCTAAAAGCGTCCGCTCTTAAGATCCTTGAGACTGATGCCGTAGAATTCCTGGGCTTGTTTAATCGCTTTTTTGGTGTCATCTGCCATCACACCGTTCAGCTTGCCTTTATAAAAACCGCGTTCCCGTAGTCGGGTTTGGATTTCTAGGGTATTAAATTCGCTTTTGCTAGCAGTATTAATTGAGCTATGTAATTTAGCTCGGGTAGTTGGGCCAGCAACGCCACTTGCTGATAAGAAATTAGCTGCCTGAAATCTCCGTACAGCATCGGCAGTATAGGGGCCATAGTAGCCATTTGGCTCTCCTTCTAAATATCCTGCCTGGATCAATTGTTCTTGAATAATTCTAACTGGCTCACCGCGATCGCCAATGCGGAGTTTATTTCGATTGACTACCTTTTTGGGAGCCTCTTGTCCATCACCAATGCCAACTCCCGGCAATTTACCTAATGTTGCTGGACCGACAATGCCATCAACGTCTAATTTGTAAGAATCTTGGAACCGCTTGACAGCTTCTTCGGTAATTGGGCCGAATATTCCTGTGGCGTTTCCGTAATAAAAGCCTGCAACTCTTAACCGTTCTTGCAAAACCCTGACATCTCCACCTTCATCTCCCTTAGCAAGGTAGTTGGGATTGCGGCGCTGGGTGGTTGCTGAATTAGTAGGACTGGGGTTTTTCGCTTGTGTAGTCGCAGGGCTGGGTTTTTTAGTTTGTCTTGTTGTAGCACTGGGCTTTTTGCCTTGCCAGCTTTCTAATTTTTGCAGGGTGCTTGCTCCAACAATGCCATCCACTCGTAAACCAGCAGATCTTTGGAAGCGCCGCACAGCTTCTTCTGTGGATACATCATAGATTTGAGTGACAGCAGCTTGGTAAAAACCTGCTGCTTTCAACTGTTGTTGGAGATTTCTGACAGAAGGGCCTCGATCGCCTTTTTCCAGTGCCATGACGCTGCTAAGTGCGCCAACAATAGACAAAGACAGAGCCAGGGGCAACATATACTTCCAAGCCCTACCAGAAAGCCGTTTCCAGTCTGGTGCAGCTGCGTCCTTAAACAAAGAACTGAGGGAGACCAATTCACTGGGTGTGCTGTCTTCGTAGGCGAAAGCTAGATGCAAATACGCAAGATTTTCCATATTTGTTTCTTACACCGTTGATTTTTCTTCGATAACTGCTTCGGCTTGATGTACTAGGTTTCTTAAAGTTTCTAATGTTCCTATATTTACATCCTCCCACAAATTGCGCTTGTGTGCTTCTAATAATCTTTCAGCAATATCACGCAGAGCATAAGGGTTCTTTTCCTGAATAAATTCTGAGACAACTGGATCGAGCAAGTAAGCGTCTACTATGCCTTGATACATATAGTCTTCGACACATTTAGCTGTGGCATCGTAGGCGAATAAAAAATCTACCGTTGCTGCCATTTCAAAGGCTCCTTTGTAACCGTGGCGCATGACTCCGGCAATCCACTTGGGATTAACTACGCGAGAACGATACACCCTTGCGATTTCTTCTTTCAGTTGGCGGACTCGTGGTTGGGCGGGTATGGAATTATCACCAAAATAAGTTTGAGGATTTTTCCCCTGTAGAGAACGCACCGCCGCTGTTAAGCCACCCTGGAATTGGTAGTAATCATCAGAATCGAGTAGGTCATGTTCACGGTTGTCTTGATTATGCAGGACAATTTGCATTTTCGCCAAGCGTTGCTTGAAGGCTTCGGGAGAGGGGAGGGGGGAGGAGGGAGAGACGCGATTAATCGCGTCTGTACAAGAGTTAGGAGTTAGGAGTGAGGAGTGGGGAGTGGAGATTTTATCCTCCCCTGCTCCCGATGAGTAGGCGTAAGAACTCCAGTTGATGTAGGCGCGAGCTAAATCTTCGTCATCTGTCCAGTTTTGCGATTCAATTAAACCTTGAAGTCCGGCACCATAAGCACCTGGACGAGAACCAAAGATTCGATAACGCGATCGCACCACCGCTTCTTCTAAAGTTAAACCTTGGCTTGTCCACAAATCAGTTTCTTGGCGAACTGTATCTGCAAGAGGGTTTTGTTCTGGCGGTTCATCTAAGTTTGCAACTGCTGACACTGCTTGAGCAAATAAGTCGATCAAGTTGGGAAAAGCATCCCGGAAGAATCCCGAAATTCGCAAGGTGACATCTACACGGGGACGTCCCAAAATCGCTAGGGGCAAAATTTCAAAATCTACTACTCGCCGCGCCGCACCATCCCATACAGGTTGGACTCCAAGTAAAGCCAAAGCTTCGGCAATATCATCACCGCCTGTTCTCATGGTGGCAGTTCCCCACATTGATAAACCTAGTGTTTTGGGATATTCACCATGCTCTTGAGTGTAATATTCTACCAGGGTTTCGGCGGCTTTTCTACCGATATCCCAAGCTGTTTCTGTGGGAATGGCGCGAATATCTACAGAATAAAAGTTTCTCCCAGTTGGTAAGACTTCCGGGCGGCCGCGTGTGGGTGCGCCAGATGGGGCACTTGGGACGTAACCGCCATCGAGTCCGTGTAATAAGTGGGTGATTTCTTGGTGGGTTTGTTGTAAAGCTGGAAGTAAGCGATCGCTTATCCAGATAGAGACGCGATTAATCGCGTCTCCCCCCCCAGCACAGACGCGATGAATCGCGTCTCTACAAGGGTTTTGATTTATGAGTTGTTCTACTAAAAGGGCGGCGTGTTCTTCTAGAACTTCGACGATATCGCCGAGGGTACGGCATTCTGTGCCATTGACTAGGGAATATTCACCACTAGTCATTGACAAATCTGCTGTCAGGGGGTCGAAATCTAAACCCCAATCTTGAGCGATCGCCCGGGTAATACCTGAAGAATGGCGATTGGGTATGCGAGCGATCGCTACTATTAAATCTCGCAGCTGTCGTCCTTGAGGACATTGCCCAAAAATGTGCAACCCATCGCGGATTTGAGCTTCTTTCAATTCACAAAGATAGCCACCGATGGAATTCAAAATTAGAGATTCCGAATCAAAAATTTCTGTTTGATTTTGGATTCCTAAATCTAGATGGAGATTTTCTTTGATCACCAATTCGCGGATGCGATCGCGAATCACTGGCAAACGGGAAGGATCTAAACTGTCCGCTTCATAATACTCATCAATTAAATTTTCCAACTGTTGCAAAGAACCGTAGAGTTCCGCACGAGTCATGGGCGGCGTGAGATGATCTATAATCACCGCTTGAGCGCGACGTTTAGCTTGGGAACCTTCACCAGGATCATTCACAATAAACGGGTACAAGTGGGGAAGTGCGCCGAAAGCCACTTCTGGATAACAATTACTCGATAAAGCCACACTTTTACCCGGTAGCCATTCGAGATTTCCGTGTTTTCCTACATGAACCACAGCATCAGCACCAAAACATTCTCTAACCCAATAGTAGAAAGCTAAATAAGCATGGGTTGGTTCTAAATCCGGTGCATGATAATTCAAACTGGGGTCATTATCATAACCCCTTGCTGGCTGAATTCCCACAAAAACGTTGCCGAGTTGAATTCCGGGAACGGGCATTGGACATTGATTGTTCTCATGCCCCACTCCCCACTCCCATTCGGCTACGCTCACGGCAAGCCCACTCCCCACTCCCCACCTTTCACTAATACCTTGCTGAACTGCTGGCGGTAAAGATGCAAAATACTGTTGATAGTCTTCCCAAGAGACACTTTGCTGTACTGGACGCGATTCTCGACCTTCCGGATCATTTGTTACGCCATCTGTCAGCCGTTGAATCAACTCGTCTCCTTGAGCGGGTGGATTTTCTACTTGATAACCAGCTTGATGTAAAGCTTGCAGGATTTCTACACAACTAGCTGGAGTGTCCAGTCCCACACCATTGGCGAGGCGGCCATTTCGGTTGGGGTAGTTTGCCAGAATTAGGGCAATTCGCCGTTCTTGGGGTGGTTTAGAACCCAGACGCGCCCAATTTGCTGCTAGTTTAGCAACGAATTCGATGCGATCGCTCACTGGTTCATAAATTACCACATCTGTCTGTAAATGGGGATTACGAGTTTGCACTGCTTTAAAAGACACTGCACGAGTAATAATCCGCCCATCTACTTCTGGTAGTGCCACATTCATCCCAATATCGCGGGGAGAAAGCCCTTGAAACTGTGACTCCCACTGCTCAATTGAACCGCCACTGAGGATTACCTGCAACACAGGCACATCTAATTTTTGCCACAAGTCGGTTTGGGGTGTTTCGGTTTCCAACCGCGCTAGAGAAAAACTGGTGGTATTCAGCAGCACAGCTATTGACTCGGCTTCTTTGGGTTGAAAAAATTCACTCAACTCAACTTGAACATCGGGTTCACGTAATGAGGAAACAAATACTGGCACTGGTTGTAAATTTTTCTGTACCAACGCTTCGCATAAAGCATCAATTACCTTGGTATTTCCCGCTAAATAATGGGCACGGTAGAAAAGGATGCCGATTTTGGGCATTGAGGCGGATTCATCCGGTTCCAAGGTGGATGAACGAGTATCAAAGGTGGATGAATCAGTCTCTAATTCTCCTTGTTCTCTTTGTCGCCCTTGTCCCTTTGTCCCTTCATCTCCCACTCCCCACTTATACAATCCCACACGCGGAACTGTCCGGGGTGTTGGAGGATTGTATGCAGTTGACAAACAACTATCGGCGATAAATTGCAGAGCATTAACGAAATTTTCTACGCCGCCTTCGCTAAAATACTGCCATATCTGGTTAACAATACTCAAAGACACTGTAGACTGGGAAATTAAATCGGGATCAAAAGCGTCGTCCCCTGGCATTACAATCAGGGTTTTACCATTACGTTGCACAATTTCTTGCACTACTTCTAAGCCATAACCCCAGTAGGAGCGTCCTCCTAACAGGCGCAAAATAATTACCTCGGCAAGTTCTAAAACTTGCTCTCCATAAGTATCTATGCTTAATTGTTGCTGCAACTGCAACAGGTTGGCGACTCTTAATGCCGGAAAGCTTGGAGGTAATTTTGTTACCGCAGCTGCTAGGGTTTGAATGTCGGTATCAGCAGCCGTAATCAACACAAAAGGCGCTGGAGTTTGTTCTAAAAAAATTAAACCCTCTGACTGATTCCATCCACCCGATGTGCTACTTATACGATGCATAATCCTGTCTTACCGTTTTAAACTGTTGGTTAGTACACAATCAAAACAAACTTTTTTGAAAATGCTTAGTACAGCGTTGATATTTTATCGCAAATCGAAACTAAGGCGATGTTTGAAAAGTCCTATTATGGGTATCAAAACGTTATAGATCCCCCTAAATCCCCCTTAAAAAGGGGGACTTTGATTCCGGTTCCCCCTTTTTTAAGGGGAGCCAGCGCGGTCTTGGGGGTTTCCCCCATGAGCGACTGGCGTGGGTTAGGGGGGATCTATAAGTGCCTAAAATCACAGCCAAATACTTTTCAAACATCCTCTAAGGCGCGATCGCTTTACCGCCGATATAAAACCAGAGCTATTTCATTCTCATCTAGCCCGCCTCACGCCTCAGAAGAAATTGCACAGTGAAGCTATGTGATAATACTTGAATTCGGCACTACTGCGACTCAATGGTTTCAATCCCTAATAGGGATTTTGATGAATTGCAAT
>JBBSCU010000197.1:0-11070 GCA_038249935.1 Chroococcales cyanobacterium | reverse complement strand
TCAAAAAACCTAAGAATCCTAAATCTAACAATAATTCTAAAAAGCCATTGTGAGCATTACTTGCCCAATCATAAGTAGCTCTCAGATTAGATGCGGCACTAGTAGTCCAAAATCCATAATATCCATAACCTAGCCAAGGTCTTTCCAAAACCTTGGAAATCACTAATCCCCAGACGTCAGAGCGTCCGTTGAAGGTAAGGTCTTTACCAGAAGTACCAATTACAGTTTCGGCATTATTAATTAGTAACATTGAAAAAATAATGAGTAACATTAAAGCTGAAGTAATCGTAATAACTTGTAATTTATAATTAGTTTTTTTCAGGGATTGGTAGAAAGGCAAAAGTAATATCATTGTCAATAAAATCGCCAAAGATGTTGTTGAACGTGTGAGGATAATTAGACATATAGATAACCCACATATTGCCCACATCAACCAGCGATATCGAGAGCTACTAAGGGCAAGATGTAAAAACACTCCTGCACTCCAATTCATCATGTAACCTAATTCATTTTTATGACCATAAATTCCGCTCCACATATCTACTAATTCAGGTGATTTGTGAATATAACCTGGGATGAATGCAGAGAATATCATAGATAATAATGTAGCGGCACCAAGTGCCCAAGCTATTAGCCTCATTTGTTCCCTAAGGGAATAACGCATTGCCAAATAGATTGCAATAAAATATACTCTGATTAAACCTTTTATATAAGTAAGACTAGAAGTTAGGTCTTCTGACCACAAGATAGAAAATATAACTATAGCTAGTAAAAAAAACTGTAATGGACTTTTGGTAATTACATAAAGAAAACCCTTCCAGTATAAAATTAGGAAATAAAATAGGATTAAATATGAAACTATATTGAATAAAGTATCTATCTTATCGCCTCCAAGGGTAGACGTAGAAACTTCTTGTGCAGGGTGTATTGTTAATGCCCCTACAGCAATGAGTAATAGCAAGATAGTTAATATTTTTTCTGTTGATTTTACGTTCATTTATTACATTGAGTTTATTAATTGACTATATATTCATCACTATTTTTTTGTCGCTGAGTAATTCAATCTTTTCTTCACTTCCTCTTTAAAAATATCCAATGCAGTTGCTTTATAGACTGTTCTCTGCGTAAAATTATCTGCTTCTGTATTCCTCACAATAAACGGTGGATGTTTTAAGGGAAATTCCATTGCTTGCATCGGCATATTAATGAACGAAAATTCTTGGTTGGAAGTGAAATGAGTTGCGTCTGCACCAACACCAACATTAGAAATTAAGTTAACATTGGGGATAATACTTAAGCTACCCTGCATCCAGCAAGCAAATGTCCATTGGTAATCCCAGGTTATACCTGTAGGATTGTTGTAAACAGAGTGAAATATTCGTCGCCAATAATTTACTGCTTTTTGGTCTATGAGAATGTCGTGTAAAAGGTTTTCTGCTTGTACTTCTTTCCAGAGTTTGATGGTCAAATCATAATGTTGCCAAGCACGTCTCCAACTTGCCCAACCCCAGCAGTGGTTGTAGCGAGAAAAATAGTAACTGTAATTTGTACGTTTTCGTCCGAATTGAAGATTTTGAGCAGAGATTGTGGCGATTCTAGTATCATCTCTATATTTCTCTAGTAGTTCTTCACTAAATCTAAAAAATGTTGGGTGAGGGATACAATCATCTTCTAAAATAATTGTTTCTTCAACATTATTAAATACCCAATCTAAACCACTAGATACTCGTTTTGCACAACCTAAGTTGATATCAGAATAATTCTTAATAACTTCGCAGTCCCAATCAACTCTTTCAATAATTGCGCGAGTTGCTTCACACTTTTCTACCTCACCTTTGCGGTCAGTGCGGGGGCCATCGGCAATTACAAAAAGTTTTGTTGGCTTGGCTTGGCGAATAGCGTCAAAAACTTTCTCTGTTGTTTGTGGGCGTTTGAAAATAATAAAAGTTACTGGTGTTTGCATCTTTGATGATTTTGGTTAAAATTATTAATATTTGTAAAAAGGAATAAGCGATCGCACTTGAATCTTAAATATTTTTTGTGTTCTTGAATCAAAGGCATTGCATATAAAAGCCGCAGCAGCTTGAGCTATTATTGTGGCGATCGCCGCCCCAAGTCCGGCATATTTAGGAATCAGGAATAAATTGAGAACAATATTTAATATTGCCCCAAATAAAGTCTTACCTAAAGAAACGTGGTTCAAACTTTCAGCAATAAACCAGGGTGATGTTGCAAGACCCATAAATACAAACAAAGAAGTCCAAATATGAACTGCTAATATTGGTCCTGCTTGTGCATATCCACTGCCAAACATCACCATAATTATCTTGTTAGACAAAAATGACATTGGCAGAGCAATTGCCAAAGATATACACGTCATTAGACTGAGTAGTTGTCCTAGTCGCTGATAGTAAAGACTTTCTGATTTTTCCTTAGCTGCGTAAATTGCCGGAGCAACAGAAGAAACAATAGCCCCCGGAATAAAATACCAAATTTCAGAAACACGGACAGCAGCAGAATAAATTCCAACCTCACTATTCCCGATCATTTGACCTAACATCACCTGATCTATTTTCATAAAAATCAGGATAGCAAACCCCGAAAAAATGAGAGGTAAACTCTCTTTCATCAGAGTTTTAGCAGCAGAAAAACTCCAACGCCATAACCACAATGAAGATCCTTTGACTTGGTAAACAATCAGCAAGCCAATTGCACTCATCGCATATTCTGCTAATGTTACCCAAGCAAAAGCTAATAACGGTGCTTTTGTTAATATTAGGGCGATTTTAATGCCACTATTTAGCAGAAACGCTGCGTTTTTAGCGATCACAGTGTATTTTGACTGCACTTGTGATTGAAACCATATTTCAATAGTATCAGCAGCCCTAAAAATTCCTGCCATCCCTAAAATTGCAACTAGCCATATCTTCAGTGTTTCATTTTCACCTAAGAAAAACATAGTGCTAACTGCCAATAAGACAGAAGCAATTCCACCCAGCAATTTTAGCCAAAAAGTGGTTCCTAAAATTTCCTCTTTGTCTGATGATTGACGGACAAAATGGCGAACTACTACGTCATCCAGTCCTAGAGTGAAAATTGGGCTAAATAAGCTCACAAAAGCTAAAGCATAGTTAAACAGACCATACTGCTGTACTCCTAAGTAGCGTGCTACCCATACTCCTATGACCAAGCTTGCACCCATACGTAGAATGCGGTCAGCAAACAACCAACCTGTATTGGCAATAATTGCACGCAGCCCAGAACGAGATTTAAATTTTGATAAGTTTTGGAATTTTAATTTACTTAACATTATTTTATTAGTTAATTATGTGAGATTCTCTATCGGGCATTTTTTTATTTTTCAAGGTAAAAAATGACGGGAATTTATCAAGGTTTCTACATTACTTTTAATTTCCCAGTCATTAAGTTTTTTAAAAAATAGCTAAATAATAAAACCATTCCTTTGATTTTCCAAAAAAAGTTACGTTCAAACAAAAACATTATTTTCCAATATGAAATAAAATCTTCAACTTTTGGACATGGGATTGTTTTTAATTCATTGAGGGATGTGAAAGCCAATAATAATGGTAAAGTAAAATTATTTTTTTGCAAGATATAATTAAATAAGGAATTGCGTTTCCAGAATCTCTTGTATTCATAATTATTGTTCGCGTCCAAAAACTTCTTGTTATGATATTGATTACTTTGATGTATTCTGTACTTCACTAAAGGTTTAGACATATAAAACTTTTTAGCCCCTACCAAAGAAGCTCCCCATATCAAACAGTCATCAGCCCTTACACGCCAATCTTCCATATATGGAATAGGTAAAAACTTGCTAACTATTTCTCTACGTATTGATAATGTTGAAGTTATCGAGCCAATCCATTCACCACTATATAAAGTTCTGATTACTGAATAACCCAAATCTAAATCAACTGCATCCCTTTGAAATGTTTCTTCCACTGCTCCAAATTTTTTATATGCACAAAATACAAAATCACATTCACTACGCCTATTATAAAAACTTAGGGCGGTTTCTAAATATTGAGGTTCATAAATATCATCGGCGTCTAAAAAAAATATAATGTCACCAGTTGCAGCTAAAAATCCTTCGTTAAAGGATGATAATTGTCCTTGATTTTTTTCTTTCAAGATAGATTTAACATTAGCTACTTGAGTAAATTTAGCGATAACTTCCGCAGAATTATCTGTAGATGCGTCATCAACAATAATAATTTCATCAAATTTAACTGTCTGATTTAAAGCACTATCAATTGCTTCTGAGAGAAATTCAGCGTAATTGTAATTATTAATTAAACAAGATGTTTTAATTGTATTATCCATATAAAAAATGCCTCGGTAGAGAACAAAAAAACAGAGATAGTTTTTACAACCTATAATTACCAATAGGCTGGATATTTTGAGGGATTTGTAGGGATATCGTCAGGTCTACACCTTACCCAATATTCATTGTAAAGAGACTGAAAAAACGGACTCTTATCCCAACGGTTGCCTTTAATTCCAAAAAGAATTTGAGTTGCTCCTCCAAGATGCACAGCCTGTTTACCCAGAGATTTAATGTAAGCAGCTAATGGAAGTCCATAAGCACCACATCCGATAATAGCTATGTCAAAATCTTGGTTTTTAATTTGGTTACACATCCAATCATAAGCATCGAACCAAGTATTGAACTGGGTTTGAGTTCCAGCTAGAGACTGAACTGCTTTGAAGGTAATTAATTCAAATTCAGGCAGAATATTTTGGTTTTCAAAAAGTAACTTTCTATGGTTTTTATATTGTGATGAAATGGTTTCTGCAAAAGGGTGAATAACCAAAACCTTTTTCCCCTCAAGATTCTTGCTCCAAGGGTCGTTGTGATAATAAGGTTCAAGTGTCTTTAATTCGACAAAAGAAGCTTTTCGGCAAGAATTTCTGATAATTTCCGGTTCTCCAATTTGAAACCATACTCCTAAAGCATCTATAGATTTTGATGACTCTATAAAAAGTTGACTAAATCGATTTAGATGTTTTTCATCTACTGGAAAAAACCCAGAATCATTAGACATTGACTCAAATATAGATCCCTTGTAACCTCCTTTTAGATATTCATTCACACAATAAGCTTCTGTGCTACCAAACCGACTAATCATAAAAGGTTTAGTATCTTTGATAAGATTGGTAAGTAATTCATTACTCTGGTGAGGAGATAAAATTTGCCGATATATGTCATAGTTTTTGACATAATTCTTCAGAATTATGGCCTTTGTAGAAAGAGAACCTTTCCAGTTGGCTAATGGAGTATTTGATTTTACGAATTGCTTGAGATTTTTACTTAATGTCATTAATTTAGTCCTACAGTCAAAAAATTGGATTTAGATGGTTGTAATGAGGCTCGCTTTCGCAATCCATCGGAGAACTTAACCTTCTTTGGAATATTTGGTTAAGCTGCTAGATACTAAATCTTGTTCCATTTCTTGCCCTTTGGTATAGTAGAAATAACTATTAGGTTCATTTCTAATATTTACACCATTCATGACTATTCCTAAAACCTTCTGACCTGATTGAGTTAAAAACTCTTTAGCTGCATTTGCACTGTTCAAGTCAACTACTCCAGGACGAACAACTAATAAAATACCGTCAGTGAGTGTGCTTAATACAGCAGCATCTGCTATTCCTGACAAAGGTGGCGTATCAAAAATGATAAAGTCATAGTCTTTACCAAAGTTACTAATCAATGTTGCCATACGTTGAGAATCTAGCATTGCCACTGGATTAGGAGGCAAAACTCCCGAAGGAAGAACATCCAGGTTAGGTATAACTTCTTCCACTGCTGCATCTAAAGAAACTTGACCAACAAGGACATTGCTTAACCCCACTGCATTTGTTAGCCCCCAGATATGATGCTGTATGGGATGACGCATATCTGCATCCACTAATAGCACCCGCCGCCCTGCCTGAGCCATAGTCACAGCTAGATTTGCAGATACGTCAGACTTTCCTTCTTTGGATACAGAACTTGTGACTACAATGCTTTTGAGCGGTTTATCAAAACAGAGGAACTTCAAGTTCACTTGTAGTATTTGGTATGCGTCACCAAGAGGGAAGTAAGGAATATCTCTGCCAATAATTTTGGGAACAGGTCTATCGAGTCCTGCTACAGAAGAATGATCTTTCCCACTTCTACCTTGTGTTGGAATCACTGCCAAAACTGTATATTTTAAGACTTCTTTGGCTTCTTTGACCGTCTTCACCGAGCGGTCTATCAAGTCTATACCAAAGGCGGCAATGATACCTAAGAAAAGACCAACTGCGCCTCCACCAATAATGAACAGGGTTTTGCGAGGTCCTTCTGGTTTTTCGGGGATTAAGGCATAGGAAATTACACGAGCATTGGGAATCTTTTGGTTCTGTGCAATATCAATTTCTTGGCGTTTATTTAAGAGCGTTTCGTAAGTCGTTTGAGCCGCTTTCAGCTTCCGTTCTAGCTCTCGTTGATTCTGTTCTAATCTTGGCAAATTATTGGCTCGTTTGATGTAGGCATTTTGCTGTCGTTGGAGTGTGGCAATTTGTCTCTCTAGACCAACGTATTGTGCCTCAGCACGAGTAATATCTAGAATTAGGCTTTGCCGCAGTTGCCCAACCTGTAAACTTCCCTGTGTTATCTGCGTTCCACCAGCTATTTGTCCAGTGCGCTCTTTTAGCAAGCTCTTAAGAGCTACAACTTTTTCTTCTAAGCTAGTAATTGTCGGGTGTCCAGATTCAAAACGAGTGCGCTCCAGTACTAGTTGACTTTCTACTTCTTGAAGTTGGGCAAGCACTTTCTGAACTCCAGGCGCTTGACTGACTTCAGATTCGATTACACCTTGCGATGAATCTACCTGAGCTTGACTGCGTAACTTTTCTAAACGACCTTGGACATCATCTAGTTGCGCTTGAGCTTGAGAAATTTGGTTTCCTAACTGGGAAATCGTATCAACTGCTGCGGCTGATTCTTGTTCTAGGACAACAACTTTATTCTTTTCTTTAAATATCCGCAGTTCTGATTCGGCTCTTCTGACAATTCCTTCGGCTATGGGTACTTCCGTTATTAGAACTTCTTTGGCTGTCAGTGCTTCATTCTGATTAGCCTTGATATTTAGGTTGATATAACTGTCAATAACTTTATTAACGACTTTGGCAGCCAGTTCTGGATCACCGCCTTGATAAGAAAGTTGTACAACATCAGTACCTTTGATTCCTTCTATTTTTAGTTGTCTTGCCAACTGAGGAATCGACAGCAATTTACCTTCACTATCTTGGAGGTTGAGGGAATTAATTGTTTTCTCAATTACTGGATTTGATCCAACAACTCTCACCTGAGTTTCCAGGGGATTGTCGTTCATATTCAAAGCTTCCAAGCGTCCTATGTCTTGCGGTAATCCCGTGAGTGAGGAAGTGCGATTGGTTTTAATCATCAAACTTCCTTCTGCCCTGTAGAAGGGTTTTAGCGAAAAGGCATATAAGCATCCAAGAGTAACAGATATGCCGAAAATTCCGACTATAGGTAGCCAACGCCGTTGAAGAACTTCTAAGTATTTTTGAATATCTATCTCTTCAACGTGGGGTAAAGATTCCATTGTCATAATATACAAATTTTATAAAAAACAATACGATTCACAGCAGATTTTTGTCAGTATTTTCCTACAACTACGCCAAATTTATCCTCCGAATATATAGCCTAGTTTTATAAGTCTGAATTTTACCCTAGATGTTCCCCTGTCAGTAGAAACAGGATAATTCACAACTTTATTCCTGATTTAACGGCTTTCTATTTTTCTTGGTTAACTTTAGTTCTATCCGACTACTGATGTAATGATTGATGAGTGGTTTAATATTTCATATCATACTATACTTATGTAAGAACACTTAATCGGAGAACTTTACAAAAAATTTATACATTTTAGTATATTGGCATTGGTTCATTATTATTGCAGATTATACGTGTTTTCGACTCGTGCGGTTTCCCATAGATTGCTAGAATAGCGATTTACTAAGCAGATTGCAGATTAATTCAACTTGTGATCGATTAAGAATATGTAACTTGTACTAATACCTTTGTCCGTCGTGTTTTGGTTGAATACGACCGATGTACTGGTGTTCTTTATGACAATGATTAAAATTTTGATGCAAAGAAAGCTGTTATAACGTCAATAACTTCAGAGCAACTGTACTTGTTATTACTTAAATATAAAGATATTGATTGCTGCATTGGTGCGCTACTAGGCACAGCAGTTTGACAATGTAGGCAATGGAACATACAGCAGAATTCAGGAGTCAGAATTCAGAACTAAAATAAACTTTATGCCTGGCTTGGAGACTTAGGTTGTGTATTTCACCAAATTGAAATCGTCTTTAGATTCCTGACTTGAGTCAGCGCTTTACCAATGTGAGTGTTGAATATCATAATCAAGCAGATTTCCAAGGTTCTAGTGCTATCATTGGTGACGCTGTAATTACCCAGATGCGATCGCTAACCATAATTCTAACGCTGGACTAGGGAACCCATCCGGCGGAGCGCCCAACCGAGCGCCTTGGTTATTTGATTTTGAAGCGGACCCAGCCTCCTGCAAAAACTTAGCCGTAAATTGATCCCCAACCTCCAGTCTTAAGGATCAATTTATGGCGTAGAGGGGGGGCGTTCAGTGCTAATCTGAAAGGTGACATTGCTTGATTTTATGTCTTCTACGACCTTATCTGAAATATAGCTTCAATCATTAGGCGCAGCATGGTAACAACCGCAGAAAAAACAAACATTGGTTACATTACCCAAATCATTGGCCCAGTTGTAGACGTTAAATTTCCCGGCGGGAAATTGCCACAAATCTACAACGCCTTGAAAATCAAAGGCACCAACGAAGCTGGACAGGAAATCAACATCACCGTTGAAGTACAGCAATTGCTGGGCGACAACCAGGTGCGGACTGTGGCGATGAGTTCCACCGAAGGCTTAGTGCGCGGTTTTGAAGTCACCGATACAGGCGCTCCCATCAGCGTACCAGTTGGTAAAGCCACCTTGGGTCGGATTTTCAACGTCCTTGGTGAACCCGTAGACGAAAGAGGCCCTGTAAATGCTGAGGCAACTTTACCCATTCACCGCTCTGCTCCCAAATTCACTGACCTAGAAACCAAACCTTCGGTGTTCGAGACTGGGATTAAAGTTGTTGACCTCCTGACTCCCTATCGACGCGGTGGTAAGATTGGTCTGTTCGGCGGTGCTGGTGTTGGTAAAACCGTGATCATGATGGAGTTGATCAACAACATTGCTACTCAGCATGGTGGAGTATCCGTTTTTGCTGGTGTGGGTGAACGCACCCGTGAGGGCAATGACCTCTACAACGAAATGATCGAATCTGGGGTAATTAATAACGAGAACCTCAATGATTCCAAAATTGCTCTAGTTTACGGTCAGATGAACGAGCCACCCGGAGCCAGAATGCGGGTTGGCCTGTCAGGATTGACAATGGCAGAATACTTCCGGGACGTGAGCAAGCAGGATGTGCTGCTGTTTATTGACAACATCTTCCGGTTTGTGCAAGCAGGTTCAGAAGTATCGGCGCTACTAGGTCGGATGCCCTCAGCAGTAGGATATCAGCCCACATTAGGAACCGACGTGGGTGAACTGCAAGAGCGGATTACCTCAACTACAGAGGGTTCGATTACCTCCATTCAGGCAGTGTACGTACCTGCGGATGACCTCACCGACCCCGCACCTGCTACCACCTTCGCCCACTTGGACGGTACAACAGTGCTGTCTCGCGGTTTGGCATCTAAGGGAATTTATCCCGCAGTTGACCCCCTGAATTCAACTTCCACGATGCTCCAGCCGAATATTGTCGGTGAGGAACACTACAATACGGCTCGCGCGGTGCAATCAACTCTGCAACGTTATAAAGAACTCCAGGACATTATCGCTATTCTCGGTCTAGATGAGTTGTCTGAAGATGATCGTCTAATCGTAGCGCGGGCGCGGAAGGTTGAGCGCTTCTTGTCCCAGCCGTTCTTTGTGGCAGAAGTGTTTACCGGTTCTCCTGGTAAGTACGTGAAGTTGGAAGACACCATCAAAGGATTCCAAAAAATTCTGTCTGGTGAGTTGGATGCTCTGCCAGAACAGGCTTTCTACTTAGTTGGCGATATTAACGAAGCGATCGCTAAAGCTGAAAAAATCAAAGGTTAGTCATTAGTCATTGGTCATTGGTCATTAGTCATTAGTCATTAGTTCAACTGCTAATGACTAATGGCAATTGCGAAAGACACAAATGATAAAAGATAAAGGACAAAGGACAAAGGACAAATGACATTAACCGTTCGGGTAATTTCCCCAGACAAAACAGTGTGGGATGCCCCCGCTGAAGAAGTAGTTTTGCCTAGCACTACTGGTCAACTAGGTATCCTAACTGGACACGCACCACTGTTGACCGCCCTCGATACTGGTGTGATGCGAGTCCGTGCCGCTAAAAATCAGACTTGGCAAGCGATCGCTCTTTCGGGTGGCTTTGCCGAAGTCGAAGAAAATGAAGTGACAATTCTAGTTAACGGCGCTGAACGTGGCGACAAAATTAACCTTGAAGAAGCTCGTGCTGCTTACAACCAAGCACAAGCGCGTCTGAATCAAATTTCAGCAGACGATCGCCAAGCCCAAATTCAGGCAAACCAAGCCTTTAAACGTGCCCGCGCTCGGTTTCAAGCTGCTGGCGGTTTAGTCTAATTTGACTTTATATTTCAACTTTGTAGGTTGGACATTGCCCAACCTACAAGATATTTAACGCGATGTGCGACTTGATTTCAAACCTAACCCCCAGCCCCTTAAGAGCGAGGGAAGGGGAGCAAGAATCAAAGCCTCTCTCCCTTTGGGGGCTACGGTGTACACACAAGTTTTTTGACTCGCATCTTAGTTGCATCGACTCGCACCTTAGTTGCATCGACTCGCACCTTAGTTGCATCGACTCGCATCTTAGTTGCATCGACTCGCACCTTAGTTGCATCGACTCGCACCTTAGTTGCATCGACTCGCACCTTAGTTGCATCGAC
>JBBSCU010000196.1:0-11124 GCA_038249935.1 Chroococcales cyanobacterium | reverse complement strand
AGGTTCAGGCCAACCACAACATAGCTGTAAATCTTCTGCATTCCTTAACCAAAACTTATCCCATTCTGGTGCAACGATATATTGATAAACTCCATAAATACCCATGACTAAAATTCCCCAAAGGAATACGCGCTGAGTATTCTTTCGAAATCGAGGATAGTCTTGCCAGTTCACCATCAAGTGAGTGCCCAAAAAAATGCCGGGCAGCCAGCTCAAAAGTCCTTGAATGATTTGAGGAACTGGATTCCCCTGAGCAAATCCGATAAATAGAGCGTATGAGATACTGGTGAAAGCCAGAATGAAGGGTAGGCCGCCTTTTTGCAGCAGCCGTGGTAGCTGTTTGAAGAACGTTATGGCAGTCAACAGTGTCACTAAATAGGGTGACAAAATGATAAAACGCATTCCAGGATCAGTGATCCCATTTTGATATTCGACCAGACGTGAAACAAAGGGTGATAGAAACCACACCCACCAGTTAAACCCTAAATATAGTATTGGATAGCGAAAATATAGGAAGGCTCCTACGGCAAGTGCTCCTATAGGAAACAGAAGTTGTAAGATGCTGCTGAATTGAATTAACAGACAAAGAGCTACTGGGATGGCAAACCCCAGAATTGCTATCCAAGCCGTCTCAGGTTGAACTCCCAGAGTAGCCATAACCGAGCGCCTTGGTGGTCTAGTTAGCGGTTGCTCATTCATAAGTTATCGGTGACCAGCAAAGAACCAGGGGGTTTAGTCAAATGGTGTTTAAAGGTACATGCCTGGGCTGATAAGCTATGCAGTTGATACCAGGCATGAGCCATCGTTGCGACCGCTTGTGCCTGCTCCCACTCCAAGGTTTGAGCAAGTGGCGGCACCCAGTAATGAATCCCTGACATCAAACTATCCACCGATGTAGCTAATCCCAGATGATTGATGGGCAACAAGCCATGGGCACAGTAGGCAGCAAAAATGCCAGATTTACTCAAGCGACGGGGGTCATAGGTCAAAAAACCGGCGATCGACTGAGATAGGATCTGGCTAATGTCAGTCACTGGCAGCTTTCCCAGTTCTTGAATCGGCACACCATCAACCTGAGTAGGAGCAAAGCCAGTGGTTGGACCGATATCCAAAATAGTTTCGATCTCTAGAGTTTGACAGACATGCTTGAGCAGAAGATTTGAATCCTGATAAATGCGCCCTTTACTATGGCGTTGCCCAAAAATGATCAGTTGCCGTTGTCGCTGCATGAGGGGCAAAACTGTTGTCGGTTCACCTACGTTTGAGAAGATAGGCAGGGCTGGCACTTCTGACTGTTTTCCTTGGCTGAGCCGATAGAGTTGGTGAACATAGCGCTCAGTACTGGTAAAGCAGACATCGCTTAGTCGTGCTAATCGGGCAGTTAGATGTTGCTGGACGGGAGAGAGCCAGAAGTCGCTACTCCAGGGGCGATGCCAGTCGAGCGCATATAGCTCATGAAAGAATGTCAGTAAGCGTGCACTGGGAAATGTTGCCCGCCAAGTTTCTAAGCCTTCAACCAGCCAAAAGGGGCAAGCTTTGGCGGCATATCCATGAGGGACATAATGCAGCAAAAGGACTGAGTCGTGGACCGAGGTTTGCTCTAGCAGGATAAGCAGGTCTGCCCGGGTACGGGTTGCCACTGCTTGCGCCTGAAACGAAGCGATCTCGCTTGTATCTTGCCAGTCTGGATTGCCTACGACAAACTGCGAGTGAATGTCGTAGTCTTGTTGCAACTGGTTCGCCAGCCGTAGTGCATAGTCACCGATGCCATCAATTGTGGGTGGAAGTTGGGGAACGATCGCGGTAATCTGCATCCGACTTTAAAGCAAAGGGCATCATCTATTCTTTTAGACATTCAATTAGGATGGCTGGTATCCGGATGATTCATCAACCTCTCATCGTGACGTTTAGCGGCGTAGTGAGCCACAATCTAAGGTTTCAATTAGGTCGAGGTATTGTCTGGCTTTACTTGCCCAACTGTGCTGCTCAGCGATCGCCCGTCCTGCTTGCCCCATTTGCGTTCTCAGGATTGGATCAGCGGTGAGAGTTTGCAAACTCTTTGCTAGAGCCTGCTCATCTTCTGGATTAGAGATCACAATCCCACACTCTGGTATGACGATTTCAGCCACACCTGTAGTTGCGGTGGTGATGACGGGTAAGCCCGATGCCATTGCTTCTAATATCACCATACCAAAAGTTTCATACCGGGAAGGCAACACAAAAAGATCAACAACTTGCATCAGGGCATCAACATCACGCCGGAAACCCAAGAAGTGAACCCGTTGGGTGAGATTGAGTTTGGCGGTGAGTGCTGGGTATGGGCTACCTTCAGTTGCGCCAGCGACGACAAGATGCAGGTCGGGCACCTGGGTTAAGGCGTGAAGCACAGTATCCAAGTTTTTGCGGTTGAGGCGAATATCTCCTACAAATAGTGCCAGAGGAACATCAGTTGGTAGGTTTAGAGCTAAGCGATCGCCCATGCCGGGAGAAAACTCGGTTAAATCAACACCATTGGAGATGACGTGAATGGTATCGGCTTCGATCCCGATCTCAATTAACTCTTGCTTGACTTGTTGAGAGACAGCAATGATGACTTGGGCTTCTCGAAACACCCATTTCTCCCAGTAAGAATTTAGTTTAGTATAGAGCCAATGATAAGCGCCATAGATGTTAAGTTGAGATTTCGACGGATGGAGAGGTGATTGTAACCAGGCGTTGTGAACAAAATGGACTGCATTAACGTTGCCCTTTGCCCAGGTGACAGCTCCATTGGTGAGCAGTAGATCATAGTCAGTGCGATGTTGATTGATGTAGGCAGCACTGCGATTGGCAAAGTCGATCTCTTTTAAGAGTTGGGTGGGCAATCGCCGCAGCGGTAGGATAATGGGTGTAACCTGAGCGTGGTGTTGAAACTCTGGAGCGAGCTGACTGGTAATCAGGGTAAGCTGATGCCCTCGCTGAATAACTTCCCGAATAACTTCATAGTTTGCTCGACCTTGACCATCACCTTTAATTACTTTTGGAGTAACGATACTAAGTTTCATGATGATATAACTCACTGGTCGTTATGTATTAGATAGACTCTCTTTGAATTGAGAGAAAACAGTTTCGTACTTAATAGTTCTCCAGAAGAATCTTAGGCTTATAAGTTTTTCCAGTTCAACTTTTAATGATTCACGCAAGATCTTTCAACTGCGTCATTTGTCTAATAACGGCTATTGTTTAATGTCTATTATTCAGATCGAGCTAATTACTTGTTTATATAAACTAGTTAATTGTTCAAGATGATTTTTCAAATTGAGCTGATTTGATACTAACTGATACCCTGCTTGCCCAAGCTGCACTGCGAATGTCCAATCAGCAGCGAGGTGTTCAATACTAGAAGTCATTTCATCTTGATGACCAGGATTGACTAGTAAACCGTTGATCTCTGGTAAAACTATTTCGGGAATGCCGCCTACGCGACTTGCAATTACGGCTCTTGAGTTTGCCATAGCCTCTAAAATAACGAGTCCTGCAGGTTCATGCCAGAGTGAGGGACATATTAAAGCTCTGGCAGAGCGGATCAGGTGATTTGCTTGCTCTGAACTTACCCATCCATGAAAAGTAACTCGATCACTCAATCCTAGTTTTTCTACTAGGTTTTTCATTTCAGGTTCTTGATAGCCTTCTCCAGCAATATCCAGATGAACAGGGTGATTAACATGTTTTAATGCCTGTAATAACCAAGCGGTACCCTTTTGAGGAGAAATTCGTCCCAGAAATACAAAATGAGGAATTCCTGATGATGGAGGAGGTTCATCATTTAAGATGTCCGGGGCAAAATGATGCAAAACATGAATGAGCTTTGTATCATAACCAACTCTAAGCATCTGTTCTTTTAAGAAATGACTAACGGTGATGACTGGAATTTGAGATAGAACCGTTTTTTCTTGCCAAGTCTGCTGAAAGTTGCCTACCAAATTTGGCAACCGTACACTACCGCAATGGTCAACTATATGCCCCCATAGACAACCAATCGGACTATAAGCGCGATCGCAAGGTTTGCTCCAACGTTCAAGATAGCGACTACCACTGGGGCAATAGGGTGAATGCCCATGTAAAGTTCGGACAACTGGAAGGTGTCGGGGGGGAAGAGTTTCAATTGATTGATGCAAATGTAGAACATCAAGATTTAATTTTCCTGCCTGTATAAAGAGTTCCGATTCAGTAGAGATAACGATAGGAGCCTCATCTGCGTTAGAACCACTGCACTCGAATTGAGTGAAATAATAGATTTGATGTCCGGTCTCTTTTTGGGCAGTGCTAACACGGCGGATATACGTTGCTATACCTCCCTTAGCCCAAATTGTTTTGTGAAAATGCCCAATAATCATAAACTCTCACAATTTAATTTTGGTTTAACCAATTAGCTGTCGCTTCAGAATGTAAGGTTGCTCTTCAAAAAACAAGAAAATTAAGTGCAGTTTATTCATCTTTTATAGTTTTAAGTAGAACTTTTTCAATTCCATCAACAGTTTTTTCCAACTTGAAATTCTTAGATATATGCTCTTTGCACAGTTTGCTTATATCAGGATCGCTCTGTTTCAAATTTATAACCTTTGAAAGAGTTTGTAAAAGACTTTCCTGATTACCTGGTTCAAATAGCCAACTTGAGAATTCATCTGTCAATATTTCAGGAATCCCTCCCACTTCACTACCAATTACTGGGGTTCCACATGCCATCGCTTCAATCACTACTCGTCCAAAAGCTTCAAGCCATTCGCTTGGTATGACTACAATATCACTAACATGATACAGCTCAACTACATTTGTGATGTGTCCTAGAAACTTGACATGACGATTAATTCCCAAATCAGCCACTAAATTTTTAAGGTATTGAACATAGCTTTCTCCTGAAACAATTGGTTTTCCTGCTACTAATAAATCAGCCTGAATTCCAGATTTCAACAGATTACCAAATGATCTAATAAGAGTCTCTATACCCTTATAATTCTCAAGCCTTCCTACATAGGAAATAATTTTTCTTCCTACCGAAATACCCCATTTTTCTCGTAATGATGACAAATCGTGAGTGATTTGAAATATTTGCGGGTCTATTCCGTTATAAACTACATCAACAAGCTCTGGTTTTATGTCTAACTTTGTAACCCAGTCATTTTTTACAGCATTCGATACGGCAATATGTCGATGAATTCCGGCTAGCGTTATTCTTTGCTTCCAAATTTTCAGCCTATTACATTCAGTTGAGGCTTCTAATCGATGATGAGCCACAAGTGGAACTTTTCTCAATGCAGAAAGAGAAAAAGCAAAAAATAGATTGTCGTATTGGTTGCTATAGACAACACTATTTTGTTTGATAGATATCTTTAGAATGTCTGGCAAGAAACCTTTATTTAACTTGTAGCTATTTATTTTTACAAGTTCATCGCAAAACTGTCGATACTCATTCAGTTGATTACCTTCTTCTTCATAGACTAGAGTGATCGAATGACCACGCTCAGATAAACTGCAAAGGCTATCAAAAAGGCTAAGTTCTAACCCACCACGTTTGCTTGTCAGATGACCTGCTAACGCGATGATGTTTAGCTTGTTCGTATCTACTAATTGAGAATTCTTCATATTTAGGTCTTAATACAATTGTGGATCAGAAAGCTTTTAGTGAACGCTTACAGATAGAAAATGCTTACAGATCTGACGATTAATAAAGGCATGAAATGATGTCACTACTATATGCTTGAATCTCTGACTGCCATTTCTTTGAACGGTTTAAGAGTGTTGAGCGAAAATCTACTTCAGTTTCTGCAAGCAGCATTAGCTTATCTGAAATTTCTAATCTCTGAGCATTTTGTAAACTAATATGCCAATCTTCCAAACACATAGATTGCATAAAATCCATACATTTATCTCGATAACCTAGCATCAGAGGTGGAACTCCCACACAACATGATAAAACAGCAGCATGTAATCGAACTGCGACCGTAAACGTACATGGAGAAACAAGCTCAAAGAACTGCTCTGTCGAGGCAATTTTTGAAAGAGAAACTTCTTTTCCAGTGGCACGATATATCAATTTGGATAAAGGAGGAATATCATGGGGATGCATGACAATTGGAACGATTTGCCAGCCTTTAGTACTTAGTTCCTTGAGAGGAAGTTCAAGTTCTTTAATTTTTTCATAATCGCCTTCTTCATAGCTTTGTCCAGATGGCACAGAAATGTTTACTGCAACTCGTGGAGGATTTGCCGGAGTTATTGAAGAATTTTGCGTTAGGCTCAATGCCAAATCACCAATTATTTCAGAATTCTTAATGCCAATTGATTCAAGTAGGTTTTTGGAGCTTGGACCCCGTACTCCAATTCGTACGAAGTCTGCTAATAATGGTTTCCAATCTTGAATATCGACTAAGTTAGTTTGCTCAAAACCGCTACTTCCCACTCCAGTGCCTAATGACCATAGAGGTAGACCTTGCTCAAGTGCTGATCGCACCTCTTTTGCCCAAGTAGGGCAAATTAGCGTTCCCCCTCCCAAAATAACAGCGTCAAAATAATGACGACCGGATAGATTGATGTGAGACAAGCGTCGTTCTTGTTTTGGGTGGTAATAGCGCATCAATTTAATGTCTGGTAGCAGCTGATTCGCAGCAATAGCCATTGCTTCATCACCAAGGTTTCCCATACTTCCGTAGATCAAACCAAAACGTTGTTTAGCGTTTAGTAGCGAGGTCATTCTTTCGCCACTAGACTGTATCAGTTCCTTCAAAATTCTAGGCTTTTTCTTAAGCATAGCTAACGTTTCTCCTATTGTTTTTCTATTGATCACGTAGCAGGAAAATTATTCTAGGCTTCTGCTAAATAAGCGGCTAATCTCAGTATTTAATTCAGTAGAACTGAGTGTGAGTTCAGCTTTTGCTTTTTGAAAATTTTTCTTGGTCATTTCAGTGGAGTAAATTAACTCATCAAGTGGATTGCTCATTAAAAAGTAATGATAGCCTCGATATAATTCGCATGAGTTTTCTACTATAGGAATTGCTCCGCAGAAAATCGCTTCAAAAAATCGATAAGTCCAAACAAATTCTCCATCAGGGCAGAGAACAAATTTGGAATTTGAGAGAATTGAATAATATTTCTCATCCCATACTTTGATCGGAAATATTCGTCCTTTATTAGAAGCGAACATATAAATACCAGTTTCCCCATCAAAAATTTCTCTACTTCCTATTAGATTTTTATAAAGACGAGAAATTTTGTTGCCTTCTTTATGCTCTTTGATATTTTTAAAGAGTTTATTCTGAACTTCAAAGTGAGAATTTATCCAGTTCTCCAAAGCTTGTTTTCGTTTTGCAGTGATTAGCCCTGAGAATGAGAAATTTATCGTGCGTTGTTCATTCCATAAAGATTGACATTTATCAACCATGCAATGTGGATATAGAAGAACCGTTTTCAAATTTCCAATTCTACAACTAGGATTCTCCTTATGAGTAATTTCTACATCTTCAAGAATAGGAATATCTTTTAAACCAATATAAAAGCTAACAGGGAAATACTGATTCCAATGTTTTAATATTGGTTTTACTTCTGGTGAGAAATGAATATCATAATTAGTCTCAAGTAAAGCTGCACAAAGCCTAATAGCCTGAATTGTATTTAATGGAAAATTCAAGCCGAAGCAGTTAGGTATTAATTGACTTGTCATTGTTTTCTCTTGATAAGTAAAACTTTGGTAGATCAACTGTTGTGCAGTTAAGCAAAATACTAATCTCATAGTCCTTTACAGATATCTAATTTACAAATCAGGAAAATGATGATGTGTTTTCTACTTTTTTAAAGATTTTCATCAACATAAAGGATGAGTGCAGCAGACTAATCCGAAACTGCTTTAATTTTCATCATTTTTGTCTGTTAGTATCTTATCTTTTATTGAAAATTTTTCGATTGCTCCATCATAGATGTGAAGCAAGTCTAAGCTTAGTTTCTTGATATCATATTTTCTCTTGACGAACTCGTGACCAGCTTTTCCCATCTGCGTCCAAATAGCCGGATTCTCAACCAAGTAGGTCAATTTACCAGCTAAAGAATCTACATCCTTCTCAGGGACAAGAAAACCAGATTGACCTTCTAAAATGCCGTCTGGAATACCGTTGTGAATTGTGGATACGACAGGCATTCCCATGCATTGAGCTTCTTGGAGTACTAGCCCTTGCCCTTCCTTATCCCCATTAGAAGCGGTAACACTGGACAGTACAAAGATGTGAGAATTGGTATAAAAGTTCCTCACCTCTTCTTGGGTCATAGAGCCTAACAACTTGATCCTACTTTCTATACCCAGTTCATTAATTAACTTTCCCAACTCTGATTTAAGGGGACCTTCGCCAATAATGTTGTACTCAACATTTAGATGATTCTCCAGGAGCTTATGAACTGCGCGGATTGAATATTCAATACCTTTCTTTTCAACTAATCTGCCTACAGTCAGAATTTTGATCGGCTGTCCTAGCAGAACTTGACGTTCCTGAAATTGATATTGCTTTGTGTCAAGACCTACAGGCAGCACAGAGATTCTATCTTTTGGGCAACCTAATTCAACAGCTTTGCTGAGGGTGAAATTTGTATTTGCTGTATAGTAATCACCATGTTCAAAAAGAGATTTATACATATCACGACCATATAGGTTAGGATACCAATTTAAATCTGCACCATGAAAGGTGGTTATTAAAGAACCTTTAATAACCTTGATCTTTCTTAATAAATGGGCTATTAAACCGCTTGTCCCAAAGTGAGCATGGATAATATCATAAGAAGTTGGTTCTAGGAGTGGAATAGAAGCGTACATTAGGCGTAAGGAAAGAGCTTTTTTCCCATTCTCAAAAACATTGATTGACTTTAGGAGAGCTTTAGGATTTCTCCCAAAATTCCTTCCGAATAACATCAACCCCTTCAGATATTTCTTAATTAAGCTATTTGGAAAGGATTCACCGTAGATAGTTTTCTCTATAAGTCTGTACTTAATAATCTGATCATGCTTCTTGTTAGTTTCTATTTTCTTTTGTGAAAATATGGTGACATCATGTCCAGCATCAATCAGTCCCACTATCTGATTTAAGATAAAGGTTTGTGAAATCGATGGAAATTCATCCAGTATGAAGAGTATTTTCATCGGAATAGCTAGGTAGGTTTTTTAACCTTAATTTGATAGTAGAATCGTCGCAACAAAGTTTCAGTCGCCTCAAGAAAATAAGCATTTTCAGGTTATGAAGCGCGATCAGATGGGTGATCGTTACTTTGATGGGTTTAGAGAGAAACTATTTTGCATTTGGTGATAGTTCCACAGTTTTCCACGCATTGTCAGTAGGTCTTGATAAGTGCCCTGTTCTACGATTCGCCCTTGATCCATCACCACTACTTTGTCTGCATTCGCAATGGTTGATAAACGGTGCGCGATCGCAATCACCGTGCGACCTACTGATAATTTCTCCAGTGACGCTTGAATCAATCGCTCTGAAACAGAATCTAAGGCGCTAGTAGCCTCATCCAGAATCAAAATCTCTGGATTTCTCAGCAGTGCCCGGGCGATCGCAATCCGCTGCCGTTGACCGCCAGAGAGCCGCACACCGCGATCGCCCAGCACCGTGTCATACCCCTGCGGTAGCTCCCTAATGAACTCATCCGCATTGGCCATCTGCACTGCTTTTTCGATCTCATCGTGCGTAGCTCCCTCAGAGCCATAAGAAACATTTTCTAGCACCGACGCATTGAAAATGAACGTCTCCTGGCTCACAATGGCCATCCGCTGCCGCACCGAGTTGATGTCAAACTCACGCAAATCAACGCCATCTAGCAAAATTTTGCCCTGCGTCACATCATAAAAACGCGGTATGAGGTCAGCCAGCGTACTTTTTCCAGCTCCCGATGAACCCACCAGCGCTATTGTTTTGCCTTTTTCAATCGTCAGCGTTACATCTTTTAGCACAATGCTCTGAGCATCGTAGCCAAAATCTACTGCCAGCAGTTCAATAGCCCGATGCAATCCACCAAAGGCGCGGTAGCCATTTTGCAAGTATGGTTTGTTGTCTGTCCGTAGTAACTCCTGAATGGTATAGAGTGAACCTTGCAAACTACTCATATTTGCAAAGGAACCGACCATCTCCTGCATGGCTGGAACTAGACGAAACAACAGGAACAAAAATGTCAGGAGTGAGGCAATCTGAAGTACCCCATTTGCTACAAAGATTGTCAAGCTGACAATGATCATTGCAATCAAAATCGTAGTGGCAATACCTTCTGCTAAAGGCCGCACCAGAGACAAGCGCTGGGTTGCAACGGTTGTTGTTTCAACCACTTCGTTGCTTGAAGCGTAGTATCGACGTCGCTCAAAATCTTGTGTGGCGAATGCTTGTACCGTTCGGATTCCATTAATCAGTTCTGATGCAGTAGCTGTAAATTTACCCCGTGCTTCTGATACTGGAAAACTTGCTTCCCGCACTCGTTTATTGAGATTTGACAACCCCGCCCCGGCTAAGCTAAACAACGTTATTGCCATGATTGAAAGTGGGATAGAAATCCACAGGGCGATCGCTGCATACACTACCAATACTGACCCCTTAGTTAAAACGAAGGCGAATTGCCCCATCAAGTTTTGCAGCTGGTTTACTTCAGCAGTCAACGTATTTAATAAGGTGCCAGATCGGGTCGAGCTAAAAAACTGCAAGCTCAGTGATTGTAGTTGCTCAAAGATTTGCTTGTAGAGGCGATCGATCAGTCTGAGCTGAGCAATCCGCATATACACAGCAGATAGATAATTAAAACCAGCTCGAATCCACGTTGCCGTTAAAATTAATATACAGCAGCGATAGAGGCGTTCTAATTCGGGTTTATCAACACCCAAGACCCAGATATCAAACCATCCAATTCCAGTTTGAAAGGGGGGGCCACCTGAGTTGACTAGGCTTTGCAAAAATCCAAGCAAAAAACCAATGCCAAATCCTTCAAAGACGGCTGCTAATATTGGAAAGAGAATCGCTAGAGCAACAATAACGGGGAAATGGCGCAGCTCGCGTAAAATCAGTGCATTATCTTTCCAGAAGCCAGTTGCCTTGAGCAGTCGCTTTAGTTTGACCTGATTCT
>JBBSCU010000195.1:0-11154 GCA_038249935.1 Chroococcales cyanobacterium | reverse complement strand
CTTATTCAAGGTGGTTTTTGGGACTGCCCCTACGACAGTATCGACCTGCCGACCTCCCTTAAAAACCATCAGCGTCGGGATGCTACGAATTCCATAATGGCTGGCGACAGTCGGATTTTGATCTGTGTTCAGCTTCACAAATTTTACCTGTCCTTCGTATTCAGCAGCAACTTCATCGACGACTGGCCCCACCATCCGACAAGGGCCGCACCACGGTGCCCAAAAGTCTACTAAGACCGGAATTGTACTTTCCAAGACTTCTTGCTTGAATGTGGCTTCTGTGACATTTGTAATGGATGACATAAATTGCCTTCCTAATTTAATTTTATAATTCGATAATATCGAATAACAAGAATATATGCCACTTGATGAGATAATGCAACTATGAGATTTCTTTATCACCCAGATCGAAAAAATATTTATTTGCCGGAAGTGCTGTATGCGTTGGGCGACCCAGTACGGCTAGAGATTGTGCGGCTGCTGGCCGCTGAGGGAGAACAATGCTGTGCTAGATTTGGTTTTGCGATCGCTAAGTCTACGATGTCCAATCACTTCAAGATTTTGCGGGAGTCGGGGGTAGTCTTGACAAGGAAGGAAGGGACACATCACATTAATATCCTGCGGCGTGAAGACTTAGAGGTGCTGTTTCCAGGGTTGTTGGATGCAGTATTGAAAGCCGCTCAACCATTGCCTGTTGAACCCAGCAGTACTAAACAAACAGCTTCGATGATTTAGGGGCATTGGGCATTGGGCATTGGGTATGAATTGTTTAAGAATCTTCTCGTTTTTCTTTTTGTGTTTCTAAATCAGCAAAGATATCATGTTGTTCTCGAAAAGCCCTTGAAGTGTGAGATAAACCTAAATCTGTAGAGAGTAAATCAATACCGTCGATAATTTTGGGTATCTGAGCTTGATCAACTTGCAGTCCAAGAAAGCATTTCTGCCTGTAATCTGGTCTTTCCTGAAAGAGTGCGATCGCTCTTTTCAAAGGGCGCATAACCTGATATGCTGCTTCAGCCTTCTCAATTGATGCTTGAGGGATTGGAGATTGCAGCCTAAGAATTGCTAGATCGATTAAATCTCTGGCCTCAACGCTGTTATCCATGTAACGGTCAGAATTTGACAGCAGCTTAGAGGTAACGATTGTAGTTGAGTTTCTGTAACCTCTAATTGCTGGTCTGTTCGCCAAAACTGCCCCCGAAAAAACAATAATCCCAACCAAATTGTCGAGGATAAAAACATTAATCCTAATACAATTACATCCATGACCTATTGCAAATTCTTAGTGACTCAGACAGAATACTATGTCTACTGATAGAGGAAAATTTTTTCCTTACTGTACCACCGTGTTCATAACTGGGTGTTGAGGTTGAATAGTATTTGATGGAAACACAAGACAGGGTAAAAGTCAATCAAGTCGCAGGAGCGATCGCAGCTAGCCAAGAATATCTACTTTCGATTCAGAATCCGGCAGGTTATTGGTGGGCAGAGTTAGAATCCAATGTTACCATCACTGCTGAAGCCGTCCTCCTGCATAAAATTTGGGGAACAGACCACACAAAACCTCTGCACAAAGTTGTAGCCTATCTGCGTCAAGAGCAACGGCAGCATGGCGGTTGGGAACTTTTCTATGGTGATGGCGGAGAACTTAGCACCTCAGTTGAAGCTTACATGGCGCTGAGGTTGCTAGGTGTACCAGCAAACGATCCGGCAATGATTCGGGCGCAAGTTTTTATTCTCCAACGGGGCGGTATCAGCAAAACTCGGATTTTTACTAAGTTGCACCTAGCTTTGATTGGCTGCTACAACTGGCGCGGTATTCCCTCGCTACCAGCTTGGGTGATGCTTTTGCCCAAAGCTTTCCCCGTCAATATTTACGAGATGTCTAGCTGGGCACGTTCTAGTACAGTGCCGTTGTTGATTGTATGCGATCGCAAACCTGTTTTTATCACTGACCCAACTATCAACCTAGATGAGCTATACGTTGAAGGTGTTGATCGAGTGCAGTGGGAATTACCCCAAAAAGGTGATTGGACAGATTTATTTCTTACCCTTGATCATGGGTTCAAGTTGGCAGAAAACCTCAATTTAGTACCCTTTCGTGAAGAAGGCATCAAAGCCGCCGAAAAGTGGATTTTAGAGCGCCAAGAAGCTACAGGTGACTGGGGTGGCATTATTCCAGCGATGTTAAATTCAATGCTAGCTTTACGATGTCTTGGTTATGACCCAAGTGACCCCATTATAGAACGAGGTTTGCAAGCAATTGATAACTTTGCCATTGAGACAGAAAATAGCTATCGAGTCCAGCCTTGTGTTTCACCCGTTTGGGATACAGCTTGGGTAATACGCGCCTTAGTAGAATCTGGTTTTGCACCAAATGATCCGGCTGTGGTGAAGGCTGGCGAATGGTTACTGCAAAAACAAATTTTAGATTACGGAGATTGGGCTGTCAAAAATCGCCAAGGAAAACCAGGGGCTTGGGCGTTTGAGTTTGACAATCGCTTTTATCCAGATGTAGACGACTCGGCTGTGGTGGTGATGGCACTACATTTGGCAAAACTTCCTAATGAAAAAATTAAACAGACTGCGATCGCTCGCGCCTTAAATTGGATTGCATCTATGCAATGTAAACCAGGTGGGTGGGCTGCTTTTGATTTGGACAACGATCAGGATTGGCTCAACTCTATCCCTTATGGCGACTTGAAAGCCATGATTGATCCAAACACCGCAGATGTTACCGCTAGGGTTCTAGAAATGCTGGGTGCTTGTGACTTGTCAATTGATAGTTATAATTTAGAGCGATCGCTTACTTATCTTCGGCGCGAACAAGAAACCGAAGGCTGTTGGTTTGGACGTTGGGGTGTAAATTATATTTACGGTACTAGTGGCGTACTCTCAGCCTTGGCGTTAATTGATCCTCAAAGGCATAAACTTAGTATAGAACGGGGAGCAACTTGGTTAGTTGGATGTCAAAATCCAGATGGGGGTTGGGGTGAGACTTGCCGCAGCTACAACGATCCCAGTCTCAAAGGGAAAGGAAATAGTACTGCATCTCAAACTGCTTGGGCTTTAATTGGGTTGATAGCAGCAGGTGAAGCAACTGGTAAATTAGCTCTTGAGGTTATTGAACGGGGAATTGCCTACCTGGTGACAACTCAACACCCCGATGGTACTTGGTTTGAGGCGGACTTTACCGGGACTGGCTTCCCTAATCATTTTTATCTAAAATATCATATGTATCAACAATACTTTCCTTTAATCGCGCTAGGTCGCTATCAAACAGTGATTAAAAAAGATAAGAAGCCATAATTACTCAACAGTTTATCGAATAGCGATCGCACCGACGCTAAAATAAGATCAACATTTACCTCAGGAGTTGCTTGTTCTGAATGATTTCCCGGATGATCTAGCCATTGCAGAACTTCATGAAGCAATTGGTAATTTTGTGATTCGATTTCCACTACTTCATTGCGAAGAATGTGCCAATACACTCAAACAGTGGCTTAAACAACGCGGAATTCATGGCAAGCTTTGGCGACTCTCAACTAAGTATGACAATGAAGACTTTATTCTCAGCGATCGCCTTGAACAACAGGGTTGCTCTGAAACTATCACTGAAAATGGTGTTCATTACGGAGTCGAAGTTTTTGAGAAAATCTTCGACAACCTTTCCCGACAAGGACTATGCCCAGATGACTGGAGCAAAGATTTTACCTCCTTATCTAATGAGTTTAAAGTAGAAGTAATTGAGGAATTTTGAAGTTTTTTTAATGGAGTTAAACTCAATGAGTGCATTATTTAACCTACTCGAAAAAATTAAAACCAAACCAGGCCTATATTTGGGGATAGCCTCCATTAGCAATTTACGGATGTTCATTCTCGGTTATGGTTTTTCGCGCTCTGAATTAGATATTACTAATACTGAAAACGAAAGTGATTTCTATAAAAACTTCCAACCTTGGCTACAAAACCGCTTATCTATCCATACCGTTAACGCTTGGGATAAAATTATTTTACTCACCTGTATTGATGAAAAAGCTGCATTTGATTACTTCTTTCAATTACTTGATGAATTTATCCAACGGGATAAAAGCCAAGATGTTGATCCAATCCTGGCTGAACCATCCTCTAAAAATTCTCAAAAAGTTGCCTGAAAAACATTATAATCTACCAAAATAATTATTTTTTTATCTTAAGATTAAGTCCATATAGATAGGCTCTGAAAGGCTGGGAAGGGGGTGCATTGCTGAGAGCGGTATTAGCGCTACCCAGCAACAAAAGGGTTCTCAGACAACTAATGCCAAAGAGTAATTTTTCTGCCTCACTCCTAACTCATTTTTGGCTTAATATAAGCGATCGCGTGTTTCCAAACAGTGATTTGCTGACTGTTTTCATCAGCAATACAGATACAGTGTGGATCTTGCCATAAAATCCTCCCTGCGATCAGATCACCAGTCAGCAGCTTCAACTCTACTGGTGTTGTTTGTTTGATCAGGTTTTGAACTTGTCTAATACTAGGCAAAGTGGTGTCAAATTCGGTAAGCATTTTTAGTAAAGATGAACCTACAAGGCAAAATAAAGAGTAACTAATCCTTGATAATTCATCCTTGGGAAAATGGCAATCGAATTTACTAAGTATCATGGTCTGGGTAACGACTTTATCCTGATTGACAATCGCTCGTCATCTTCGCCTGTGCTGACACCAGAGCAAGCTATCAAGTTGTGCGATCGCCACTTTGGCATCGGTGCTGATGGTGTAATTTTTGCATTACCTGGCGAAAACGGCACGGACTACACTATGCGGATTTTTAATTGCGATGGTTCAGAACCCGAAATGTGTGGCAATGGCATTCGCTGTTTAGCTGGCTTTTTAGCAGACTTAGAAGGGGAATCCCGAAATAAAGACTCATATCGCATTCATACTTTAGGTGGTGTGATGATTCCCCAACTTATATCTAATGGTCTAGTAAAGGTAGATATGGGTTTACCCAGGTTACTGGCCGGCGAAATTCCCACCACCCTTGCACCCGCCCAAGAAAAAGTAATTTCTCAGCCGTTGGAGGTGGCGGGACAAACTTGGGAAGTCACCTGTATAAGTATGGGAAATCCTCACTGCATTGCCTTTGTGGAAGATGTAGCAGCAATTGAACTAGAAATCATCGGCCCCAAATTTGAGCATCACCCAGCTTTTCCCCAACGTATAAACACCGAATTTATCCAAGTGGTACGCCGTGACTATTTGAAAATGCGAGTATGGGAACGGGGCGCTGGGATTACATTAGCTTGTGGGACTGGTGCTTGTGCTTCCTTGGTAGCTGGTGTGTTAACTGGAAAATGCGATCGCACCGCCACTATCGAATTACCAGGTGGCTGTTTGCAAATTGAATGGTCAGAAGTAGACCAACGGGTTTACATGACAGGCCCAGCCGAGCGGGTATTCACTGGGAAACTGTAACCGACCGCAGCAATAACCACAAATGTTGCTGTGGTAGCCACATCTGAACCATTCATAACCATAAATAAAGCTGTGGTTATCACAAATGTTGCTGTGGTAGCCACATCTGAACCATTCATAACTATAGATGAAGCTGTGGTTATCACAGCTTCTATTTTACTTATCACAAATGTTGCTGTGGTAGCCACAACTGAACCATTCATAACTACAGATGAAGCTGTGGTTATCACAACTTCTATTTTACTTATCACAAATGTTGCTGTGGTAGCCACAGATGAACCATTCATAACTACAAATGAAGCTGTGATAAATAGTCATGCAAAATTAAAAATACATTGTCATTGCGCCTTTGCGTGAGGCAATACTTTTCGGTTAAGGTGCACAGTCCTTAATTGATCCCCCTAAATCCCCCTTAAAAAGGGGGACTTTGAGAACTTTTTGCCCCCCTTTTTAAGGGGGTTGGGGGGATCAAGTCTTATCCGAACCGTATTGACATAACTCCTAACTCAAATAGTAGTGCCATAGAAGTTTTGCCGCTACTGCCCGCCAGGGTCGCCAGTGCTGTGTTATGGTTTCAAGTTGTACTGGTGTTGGACGTGTCGCCAATCCTTTGAGCTTTTGGAAAGCAATGGCGATCGCTAAATCGCCTTTAGGAAAGACATCAGGACGTTGCAGCGCCATTAGCAAGTAAATATCAACTGTCCAATCTCCTATGCCTTTGAGACGCTTTAACTCAGTTCTAATCGCAGTTTCGTCCATTCTCTCCAGCTTGGTTAGGTCAAGCTGACCACTTGCAATCGCATTCGCCAACCCACGACAGTATAAAATCTTTTGCCGACTGAATCCAATTCCTTTTAATTGAACATCATCCAATGTCAGAAAATTTTCTGGCGTTAGTGGTACAACAACCCCACATAAACGGTTAAATACAGCCCTTGCAGCCGCTACGGAAACTTGTTGTTCCAGAATTATGCACAACAGCGTTGCAAAACCCGGTTCTCTTGACCATATAGGTGGAGTCCCCAGTGTTTCTAAAATCCGAGCCAAATCGCTGTCAATATTGGCAAGCACCAGCAAACCACGGGTAAGACTTTCTTGAGTCAGCGATTCTAGTTCAGGTGTTTGAGTCATCTTTGATCAATTTCGATTCTTGGATAAGCAGTTTTTGTTTACGCTCAATCCCCCAGTGATAACCACCAAGACTGCCATCACTCCGCAGCACACGATGACACGGTATAATCAGCGCGATCGCATTAGCTCCACAAGCATTACCCACCGCGCGGACTGCTTGGGGTTTGGCAATATCACAGGCGATATCAGTGTAGGTGCGGGTTACGCCATAGGGAATTTTTTGTAATCCTTGCCACACCTGTTTCTGAAATGCTGTCCCCCGGACATCAAGTGGTAAATCGAGATGTGTTTTATCTCCGGCAATAAAGTCGAGGATTGCCTGTATCCATTCCTTGTGTGTGTGGTCATCACGCACGATGTCTGCTTGATTAAATTCCTGGAGCAAAGTGTGTTCAAGCTTGTCTGCTTCATCACCTAGTTTAACAGCACAGATACCCTTCTCTGTTGTGGCCACAAGCAAATATCCTAGTGGAGATGGAGCGATCGCATAAACAATAAGCATTGTCTTTCTCGTTTGTTGGTAAGTTTTTGGTGTCATTCCCAATTGTTTAGGTGCTTTCTCTGGCAAAATGATCAAGATGATGCGATCGCAATCATTCTAAGCAAGGTTTTTCTGATCTAAAACTTCAGCAACTTGATTTTAATATTCACTCTAGTCTTAAAACTACTAGTAGTCTGTCAAGAAATAATTGACGGATAGATTCCCTGTAGCGATTTATCGCGTCTCCTTAACTTAATTACGAATTACTAATTACGAATTACGAATTACGCAAAGCGGTACTAGTATTATTGTTAGCAAAGATAAAAAAATTGATATTGATGTCAGTCGCTTCCCAAAGCGAGGAATTATAGATGACAAAGCACACCATCTTAGAACCATTGCGAAAAGACCAATGGTTGATTGAGAGCCAAGAACTACCATCCTTTGTACCAACAGTGCAGGAAATTAGCGCCTGTACTATAATCTATCGCCGTGTAGATAACAGCGACACCAAAGCACACGCACAATTACAAGTAACAGAAGTGCGTAGGCGTATCCAGCCGTTCGCGTATTCCTGCGAGGAAGCAAGCTATGTGCAGCGTATCGCAAAAAAGGGTTTCAAAGAGAAGGCATCCCTTCAACCAGATGATGTCTGGATATTCCAACGCTCTCTGCAACCAGGAGGAGGAAAAAAAATATGCCCAATTATGATAGACCAAACCCCCCCATATTCAAGCGAGTTGAAGACGAACGGCTGCACCGTAAGCAACGCCTAGCTGCTGCTTTTCGCTTGTTTGGTAAATTTGGGTTCAGCGAAGGAATTGCAGGCCATATTACAGCGCGTGACCCGGAGTTTACAGACCATTTCTGGGTCAATCCATTTGGGACATATTTCGGTCATATTCGAGTCTCTGACCTGCTTTTGGTGAACGCAGAAGGTGAGGTGGTTAAAGGTGATGCTCAAGTAAATCAAGCTGCCTTCGCCATCCATTCTCAGATTCATGAAGCTCGACCTGATGTAGTAGCGGCTGCTCACGCCCATTCAATTTATGGTAAAGCCTGGTCTAGTTTGAGTCGTCTCATTGACCCCTTAACTCAAGATTCTTGTGCTTTTTACGAAGATCATGCGCTGTTTAATGACTATACAGGTGTCGTATTAAATACTTCTGAAGGCAAGCGACTAGCTGAAACCTTGAACGCAAACAAAGCCCTCATCTTGAGTAATCACGGCATTTTATCCGTGGGACATACAGTAGATGAAGCTGCTTTTTGGTACATTAGCCTAGAGCGATCGTGCCAAGCACAACTGCTGGCCGAGGCTGCGGGTAGACCCAGTGTAATCAAACACGAAACAGCTCGTTTAACACAAACTCAAGTGGGGTCACATAAAAGTGGGTGGTTCAGTTTCCAGCCGCTTTACGACAGGATTGTGCGCGAAGAACCTGATTTGCTGGATTAGTGCTGTATTTGGCAGTATAGCATCGTTTACGTGAGGTACACCCGTAGGGGCACGGCGTGCCGTGCCCCTACGGGTGTCAACTGAAGCCTAGAAATGGCTTGACTGTTGGCTCCCTCACCCGCCTGGAACTAAAGTTCAAGGCTAATAGCTAAAGTCTACTGAAGTAGACTAAAGATTTTTGACTATATTTAGTCATCTTTCAGATGACTTTAGCTATTAGCAAGGAACTTCAGTTCCTTGCGGGACATGACTTTTACGTTAAGTTGACACCAATGGGCAAAGCGTTACCCAACAAACCACGCAAAATGTTAGGTTTCGTCCCTCAACCCAACCTACACATTACAACTGACAATCTTGGAATTGATTATGACTAATCCTACAGAACTACTGCAATCGCGCTACGGTGAAATTCCTTTCAATCCCGAAATTAAATGGAATGATTCTCTAACAGCACTAATATCTCACCGTTCAATCCGGTCTTATCTATCTGATCCTCTACCAGAGGGAACTCTAGAGTTACTAATTGCAGCCGCTCAATCTGCATCTACTTCTTCTAATTTGCAAACCTGGAGTGTGGTAGCAGTTGAAGATCAACAGCGCCAAGAGGAGTTATCCAAGCTAGCGGGAAACCAAGCACATATTAAGCAAGTGCCTATTAGCAGAGCAAGAAGAAGCGATCGCTCACTACAACAACATCATCAAAGAGTTCTATACTGAACAAAAGATGGATGTTGCTGGTGATTGGTCAGAACACTCAGCCGAGCGGATCGCAACTGTAGAGTCTTTGAAAGGACGCGATCGCTTGCGTGAAGCTTTGAATAATCTAGGTTTCCAACTGCTTTAAAGTCCAATCCTTGATACAAACTAGAACTTTAATGTTAATAGACCTTAAAAAAGACAGATGATTACACCAATGCGTGTTTTTGTGTTAGTTTTTAACGCTCGAACGGAAAATGAGGGGATTCACACGATTCGAGAGGGCGATGCCTACGGCGGCAAGCTACGCAATAAAATTCTGATGTTCGAGTCAGAAGACGATGCTACGCGTTTTGCCCTGATGTTGGAAGCTCAGGATTTCCCCGCACCTACACCAGAACCATTCGATGCAGAGGAAATCAAGGAATTTTGTGAAAGTGCTGGATATGAATGGGAAATCATCCCGGAAAACAGCAATTTAGTTGTAACTCCCCCAGAACTTAACGTCGAAGAAACCGACTGGCAAGCAGATGCTAAGAAGAAGGATACTGTTGAAGACACCTTCCCTTTCAATCAACAGCCCCTAGAAGAACCAGAATTGTCTGATTCTGAACTAGAGAAGATTCGTCGCAAATTGGAAGGATTGTTGTAATTGGGCATTGGGCATTGTTCATTAGCAAAGAACAAAGAACAAAGGACAAAGGACAAATGAAAAATGACAAATTTGCAGGAACGCGGACATCTTTTAACCGAGATGGTAAATCCTAACAGTCTTAACTTAGACCAGCTTAGTTCTCTGGAATTGATAGAGCTGTTTAATAGTGAAGACCAAAAGGCAGTTGCAGCAGTTGCAGCAGCGAAAATTCAGTTGGCACAAGCAATTGATCGCATCGCAGAGCGTCTGCGCCACGGAGGACGCTTATTTTATATTGGTGCGGGTACAAGTGGTCGGTTAGGAGTGTTAGATGCTGCTGAATGTCCGCCTACTTTTTGTACGCCCCCAGAGTTAGTACAGGGGATTATTGCTGGTGGTGCGGGTGCACTAGTACGCAGTTCTGAAGATTTAGAAGATAGCATCGAAGAGGGCGAGGCAGCGATCGCTGGGCGACACATTACCCAACTAGATGTCGTAGTCGGCATTACGGCGGGTGGTACAACACCATTTGTCCACGGTGCGCTTCATGCTGCTCGTCAGCGAGGAGCCACTACTATTTTTATCGCTTGTGTCCCGGTTGAACAAGTTAGCTTTGATGCCGATATTGACATTCGCCTGTTAACAGGGCCAGAAATAGTCGCCGGATCAACTCGCCTGAAAGCTGGTACAGCCACGAAGTTAGCTTTAAATATCCTTTCAACTGGGGTGATGGTGAAGCTAGGCAAAGTCTATGGCAATCGGATGGTAGATGTGGCGGTAACAAATCAAAAATTACGCGATCGCGCTATGGGAATTTTGCAAGACCTCACAAGTTTAAATCGGGAAGCTGCTGGTTTTTTATTAGAACGCAGTGGTAAGTGGGTTAAATTAGCGTTATTGATGCACTGGACTGGTTTGGAAAAAGACGAGGGCAATCAGCTTCTTTCAGAACACCAAGGTAATCTTAGAGCAGCTATTGTCAACTATCAAAACCACAAGCAACCTTGAAGAAATTTTCTTAAATAAATACTCTATATAGGTTGTGTTAGGCGCATATTTTGAGATAATTTGTCACGAAAAATATCAGCGTCAGCGCCTAACACCCCTACTTCATATTTACTATTTAAGATTTACTTTATCAATGCTCTCTTAAATAACTAGGACTTACGCATTGACAAGAAATACCAAATATGGATAAAGATAAAAACCACATCTTTCGTAGGGGTTTAGCATGCTAAACCCCTACAGCGTGGTCTAATTACGATCAAAAGATAATTAATAAAAGCCTGAAACAACCT
>JBBSCU010000194.1:0-11159 GCA_038249935.1 Chroococcales cyanobacterium | reverse complement strand
CGTCGTTGAACCTCTGAGCATCGTCGTTGAACCTCTGAGCATCGTCGTTGAACCTCCGAGCATCGTCGTTGAACCTTTGAACTAATACAGTTCAGTTAAAGACGAAAACAGAGAAAATATTCCCTAAGTAGGAGACTAAGAATAAGACACTTGTCCTATGCTAATCATTCTATGGGAATAGAAAGGGAAGATGTCTGTAACAAAGCGGCTGGAAATTTTAGATTTAATTCGGGAGCTTCGGCAGCAACTCAATCTTTCTCAGAAACATTTTGCTGCGAAAGTAGGAGTTTCCTTTAAAACAGTCAACCGTTGGGAGAATGGGCATACAGAGCCTTCACGGATAGCACTAAAACTAATCGAAGAAATGTTATTGAAGATGGGTGAACCCGCCAAAAGATTGCTGATTCAGTATTTTCCCGAAGCAGAGTAGGGTTATGAGTCATAAAGTGAAGGCACTTAAACCCGAAAATATCTTTGTTGTTAAAAGAGAAAAAGTAGCACTGATGCGGGAGCAACTACTGCACTATGGTATTGCTCTCCTATCTGTCGTTTTAGCACTGCGGACAACCCTGCTGCTCAATCCATATCTCACCCCAATGCCTTCGGCACTGTTTTTAGCTGCGGTGATGGTGAGTGCCTGGTACGGTGGCTTGGCTCCGGGGTTATTTGCAACAGTTTTATCTACTTTGGCAATTAACTACTTCTTTTTAAAACCACTCTATTCGCTAAACATTACAAATCTGAATATTGTAATCCCGCTAGTTGTGTTCATGTTGACAGCAGGGTTAATCAGCTTGCTCAACGAATCACGCCGCACAGCTCAACAAAAAGCTGAGGCAAGCTTGAAGTCACTACACCAAAGTCAGGTTTTAGTAAAGTCTAATGAGGAAGCACTACAACAAAGAGAAACACAACTTAGGTTGATTACCGATACGCTGCCAGTTCTGATTTCCTTTGTAGATTCAAAACAACGCTACCGTTTTAATAACCGAGCTTATGAAGAATGGTTTGGACATACTGCGGCAGAAGTTTATGGAAAGTATCTCTGGGAAGTTTTGGGTGAATCTGCATATCAAGTAATTCGTCCCTATGTAGAAAAAGTACTGGCAGGACAACACGTTACTTTTGAAAGTCAAATTCCTTATAAAGATGGTGGCACACGTTACATTAATGCTATTTATGTTCCCCAGTTTAATAATCAAGGAACTGTTGAAGGATATGCGGCGTTAATCACTGACATCAGCGAACAGCAAGCTGCGCTGCGCTCACGCAACCAGGCAGAAGCCGCGTTGCGTGAAAGTGAAGCCCGCTTTCGCCAGATGACAGACACCGCTCCTGTACTGGTGTGGATGGCCGGCACTGATACACTTTGTAACTACTTTAATAAACCCTGGCTAGATTTTACCGGGCGGAATTTAGAGCAAGAGATGGGCAACGGGTGGGCTGAAGGTGTTCATCCCGATGATTTTCAGCACTGCTTAGATACATACATCAATGCCTTTAATGCCCGACAAGAATTTAGAATGGAATATCGCCTCAAACGCTTTGATGGCGAACATCGTTGGCTTTTTGATACTGGTGTGCCTCGATTTGCACCAACAGGGGAATTTCTCGGCTATATCGGCTCCTGTGTTGATATCCACGCTCGGAAATTTGCCGAAGACTCCCTGCAACAACTCAATGAAATGCTAGAGCAACGGATTCAAGAGCGCACAGCCCAACTTGAAGCCACCAATAAAGAACTCGAATCTTTCTCCTATTCAGTCTCTCACGACTTGCGATCGCCGCTTCGCCACATCGCCGGATTTATAGAATTGTTGGAAAAGCGCCATAGCTCAACTAGCTTAGATGAAACGAGTCAGCGTTATTTGGGGATAATCGCCCAAACTGCAAAACAGGCAGGAATATTGATCGATGAGTTGCTGACATTTTCTCGCATGGGGCGCACCGAAATGCGCTACATCAACCTCAATATCGAGGAATTGGTACAAGAGGTAAAACGCGATTTGATCACAGAAAGCTCAGGACGCATAATTCATTGGCATATAAAGCCACTGCCAGAAGTGCAGGGCGATCCTTCCATGCTGCGGCTCGTGCTTCGCAACTTGATCGGCAATGCCGTAAAATATACCCAGACTCAAAACCCAGCAGAAATTACTATTGGGAGTATTAATTATGAAAACGAAGTTGTCTTTTCTGTACAAGATAACGGCGTAGGCTTTAATATGCAATATGTCCACAAGCTATTTGGAGTATTTCAACGTCTGCATAGCGACCCAAGATTTGAAGGTACTGGTGTTGGATTGGCAAACGTGCAACGCATTATTCATCGACATAATGGCCGAGTCTGGGCAGAGGCCGTAGTTGATCGGGGAGCCACCTTCTATTTCTCGCTGCCTAAGTTGTCGAAGAAGGAGGGTGAATGAAAGAACTCAAGCGAATTCTGCTGATTGAAGATAGTGCCAACGATGCAGAATTAATCCTAGCTGCTTTGTCGGAAAATCATCTTGCTAACGAAGTGGTGGTGGTACGTGATGGAGAAGAAGCCCTAGATTATCTTTATCGCCGGGGGTTGTTTCGGTTGCGAATGGAAGGGTATCCGGTTGTAGTGCTGCTCGATTTGAAACTACCTAAAATCGACGGGCTAGAAGTACTGGCACAACTTAAATCTGACCCAGTAATGCGAGTAATTCCAGTCGTTGTACTTACTTCTTCCCGTGAGGAACCAGACTTAGTTCGATGCTATGAGTTAGGGGTGAATGCCTATGTTGTTAAGCCAGTAGATTATTATGAGTTTGTCGATTCTATTAAAAGTGTTGGACTGTTTTGGGCAGTGATCAATCAGCCTCCCGTTGGTGCTTTACCTTCCGCACCTCATCGTCAACAGGAGAGCGACTAATGAATGTCCTGCGTTTCCTCCTTTTGGAAGACAGTCCCTTAGATGCAGAACTTGCCCAAGCGATGCTAACTGAAGGGGGAATTAATTGCGAACTGATCCGAGTCGAAACTGGCGCTGATTTTCTAACTGCTCTAAAAACAGAGACTTTCGATTTAATTCTTGCTGATTATGCCTTGCCATCTTTTGATGGAATTTCTGCTTTAGAAATTGCCCGAAATCATTGTCCAGAGGTTCCTTTTATCTTTGTTTCTGCCGCGCTGGGCGAAGAATTGGCGATTGAAGCTTTGAAGAACGGTGCAACGGATTATGTGTGGAAGCAACGACTAAGGCGCTTAGTTCCATCGGTGGAACGAGCATTGCGGTCAGCTAAAGAACGGCGGAAGCGCCAGCAAGCCGAGGAGTCTTTACAGAAGAGTGAAGCCAAGTATCGCCGAATTGTTGATACTTCTTATGAAGGAATTTGGATGATTGACTCTGATTCCCGAACAGAGTTTGTAAATCAACGGATGTTGCAGATGTTGGGCTATACGGCGGAAGAAATGCTCGGTAGTTCCATGTTTGATTTTATGGATCAGGCTGATGGTATAGCAGCCCAAGAGAATCTGGAATGGCTGAAGCGAGAAGGGAGCGATCTTAAAGAAGGTCGATTCTGCTGCAAAGATGGTTCGTACATCTGGACACTGATTTCTGCTAGAGCTATTTTTGGTGAACAAAATGAGTTCTTGGGGGCGATCGCCATGTTAACTGACATCACCGATCGCAAAAAAACCGCAGAAGAACGCGATCGCCTTTTGCAACTGGAAAAATTAGCTCGTGCGGAAGCAGAGGCCGCCAACCGAATAAAAGATGAGTTTTTGGCCGTGCTTTCCCATGAATTGCGATCGCCCCTCAATCCGATTCTTGGTTGGGCAAAACTATTACAGAGTCGTAAATTTGATGAGACAGCGCTCAAAAAAGCCCTTGAAACCATTGAGCGCAATGCCAAATTACAAGCTCAACTAATTGAAGACTTGCTAGATGTTTCTCGCATCCTCCAAGGCAAACTCAACCTCAATATGATGCCAGTCAATTTAGCATCCACCATTGAAGCCGCAATGGAAACAGTGCATTTGGCAGCAGAGGCTAAAACCATTCAGATTAAGATGATGCTTGATCCGACTGTGGGGAAAGTTTTGGGTGATTCAGCTCGCTTACAGCAAGTCCTGTGGAATCTTTTATCGAATGCCGTCAAGTTTACACCGACTGGAGGACAAGTAAATGTGCGATTGGAGTGCATCGACGCTCAAGCGCAGATTACCGTCAGCGACACAGGTAAGGGCATTCACCCCGACTTCCTCCCTCATGTGTTTGATTATTTCCGTCAGAGTGACAGTACAACAACTAGAAAATTTGGTGGGCTAGGGTTAGGTTTAGCGATCGCTCGTCACTTGGTTGAGATGCACGGCGGAACGATTTGGGCTGAAAGTCTTGGCGAGGAGCAGGGAGCTATTTTAACAATTAGATTACCGCTAATTAAGGACGGTGCAACAATCGAGGATAACACGAATACTAATCCCTCAACTGCCGTTCCTGTTTCCTCTCCGTTGATGGGGATACAAGTCTTGATTGTGGATGACAATGATGACACCCGCGATTTTTTCAGCTTTGTACTGGAACATTTTGGAGCGATCGTGACTACAGCGGCATCAGCAAATGAAGCATTAAAAGCATTAGCAAAGTCAAAGCCAGATATTTTACTCAGCGATATTGGAATGCCAGAAATTAACGGCTATATGCTAATACAACAGGTACGCGCTCTAGAAGCAGAAGCAGGAGAAAAACAACTTCCAGCGATCGCTTTAACTGCTTATGCAGGGGAAATTAATCAGCAGCAAGCATTAAAAGCCGGGTTTCAACAGCACATCGTTAAACCTGTAGCACCAGAGGATTTGCTCTTAGCGATTTCCAATTTAATTGGATGTGGTTAGAATTTGGGATTATATACAGTTTTCATTTACTTTAACCACAATCTGTCATTAGGTCATCACTTACGATATTTTTTTTCTAGGTCTACCACCTTTCTTGCCATTTTCTCTAGATGATTTAGCCTTGGTAATTGAGGTTGTTTTCCCTCCTTTACGTCCGATTTCAGACATCCATGCTGAGGTTCCAAAGCTACCAAGTAATAGGTTAGGAACACTAAGACTTATATTTAAGTTATCCCAGTGAATGCTATCTCCTGATGAAGACAACCAAATGCTATTGATATCGGAAAGAGTTGCTCCTTCAAGTCCTTCTACTAGGCTTGAAGGAAAACAAAATAAACATCCATTTGTAAGCTCAAGAACAACTAAATCTCTATCTACCTCGTAAGAAGCAAACTTAGCACGAGGTTCCTTTTTTTTAGCTTGCAATCCTTGCTCTTTGGCTTTTGTTATCTGTTCTAGTAGGTCATCTTCCCGAAGATCCTCCCATTTTTGAAATACCATGTATTTCCTCCCATTTTTTTAAGAGCATTTCTTGGTTTCTTCTTACTAAATTTATAGAATTTATAATATCTTTATTTTTCATATAGCGGTTCCCATTCAGATGCGGTACAACGTTATATCCCAAGGTGTAGGGGCACGGCATGCCGTGCCCCTACGGGTGTACCTCACGTAAACGAGAACTGCTATATCCTCATCAGCTAGTTTTAATGAAGGGGGTTGATTTTCATTACCTAGTTCAATTTTGGCTCCGTGTTGAATATTATCTTTCTTGCTTCCTTTGTGTACGTGAACATGAGCCTGATCGTGATCATTTATATGAATATAGACGCGAATATACCCTGGTCAAACACCTACTCAACTAAAAAACTTTTCCACGCATCTTACAAATATCTCCACACCCATTCCCAACGCCGTTTCATCAAAATCAAATCGGGGATGATGATGAGGATAAGCCAAATCTTTCTCTGGATTCGCAGAACCTAGAAAGAAATAGCAACCAGGTACTTCTTCCAAGAAAAATGACATATCTTCAGCAGCCATAGTTTGACATTCTGGGACAATACCCATAGGAGTTTCTACCACTTCTTCTGCTACAGATCGCACTAATTCTGCCATCCGCGCATCATTAATTACTGGCGGATAAAGTGACCAATATTCTAAGTCATAACTCGCACCATGACTCTGACAAATTCCGGCAATAATCTGCTCGACACGTTGATTAAAAAAGCCTTTAAAACTAGGATTAAAATATCTGACAGTGGCACTCATTCTCGCTGTATCAGCAATTACATTCCGCTTGGTTCCAGCATGAAGTTCGCCCACTGTCACCACTGCTGAATCAATAGGGTTAACATTCCGAGCGACAATAATTTGCAGAGCATTCACAATTTGAGCAGCAACGACAACCGAATCAATAGTTTGATGGGGTAGTGCGCCGTGTCCACCTTTGCCCAAAATTGTGCAGTCAAAACACTCCACAGCTGCCATCAACGCCCCAGGACGCACACCCACTGTCCCCAAGGGCAAATTATTCCACAAGTGCAAACCAATAATTGCGTCAACATCAGGATTTTTCAGTACCCCGGCTTCAATCATCGGCTTTGCGCCTCCTGGTGATTCTTCCGCAGGTTGAAAGATAATTTTCACCGTACCGCAGAAGTCCTGGCGATGCTGCTGGAGATAGTAAGCTGTACCTAAAGCGATCGCAGTATGTCCATCATGTCCGCAAGCGTGCATCACACCATCATGCTGCGATTTGTACGGCACTTCGTTGAGTTCTTGGATTGGCAAAGCATCCATATCTGCCCGAATCGCCAAAACTTTCTCTGCACCTAATTTGTTACCTTTGATGGTGGCAACAATGCCAGTGTGGGCAATGCCAGTTTGATGATCAATTGCCCATTCTTGCAGCTTTTGTGATACAAACTCAGCCGTCAGTTTTTCTTGAAAACCTAACTCTGGTTGTTGATGCAATCGTCGCCGCCACTCTACTAATTGCGGTTGCAATGAACGGATTGCCAGTCTGATGCGAGATAGATTAACAGAAGAGGAATTTGGGAAAGTGGAAACCATTATAAAAACTAGCTAGTTTAAGTACAGGTAACTTAGTTTGTTTTCTTAGTTTATCGTAAGTTGGACAAGTCTACTTAACTACTAAGTAGTTAAGTAGACTTTGTTATAAATAATTGATGATTAGAAGCGGTGAAACAGTCTTCTAGTGTAAAATAAGGTGTTTAAAGTATAAACAATGATGAGCAGTTAAAAAGAGTAGAAATATGGAAACTACAACTAAAAAGCAAGCGTTAATCAAGGCGATTAATGAACAATTAGAACTGGCTTATGATGATACCTTACAAGAAATTTTATCACTGTTACAAATCCGTAAACAGGAAGATGAGTCAGACGAAAGAGATTTTGAAGAGGGATTAAAAGATATCGCGGAAAATGGCACTTTAACTTGGTCAGAACATCAGCAAAAAATTGCATGAGCTATCGAGTAGAAATTTCCCCAAGTGCATCTAAACAACTCAAAAAGTTACCCCTAGATATTCAAGAAAGGCTAGAGAGCAAAATTCAACAATTAGCTCTTGATCCTCGCCCTGATGGTGTCGGTAAATTAAAAAATGGTGAAAATCGTTATCGCATCAGAGTAGGCAATTATCGGATTTTGTATCATATTTACGATGATGTCTTAGTAGTAACTGTTGTCAAAGTAGGACATCGTAGAGAAGTTTATAGGGACGATTGACACTCAACGCGAAGCTCAGTCACACCGAGCATATCGGTGAACATTGCCCCTCGCTTGGGTTGATATTTGTCGAGGATTGCTGCAAGTCCTAGTAGGATGTCCACAATCCGGGTTTTATTCGTTCTTAAAGTGTTAGTGTTTCCCAATCTAAATCTGATGCTATTTGAGCAAGCTTATCTAAATCAGTTGGGTTATCTAGATAAGGCAAGCAGCCTAAAACTGGCGTGTTAGTCAGTGATTGAATCAACTGGTGTGGTGTCCAGTCGGCTATTTCTGCATCAGTTCGCGGTTGTACACAGTTCAACACAATGCCTTTGAGATTGATACGTGATTGTCTCGCTAACGCCACATTTGCCACTGCTTGAGCGATCGCACCTAATCTTACAGGTACTACCAATACCGTTGGTAAACGCCATTCTCCGGCTAAATCGGCTACCGTTAATTCCTCCGTTACTGGCGAACCTAACCCTCCCAAAGCTTCTACAAGCACAAAATCACGATGCGATCGCAGTTTAGACAAAGCTTGCCAAACCACTGCTAAATCGACTCGGCGATTTTCCCGCGCTGCCGCTATCGGAGGAGCCAGAGGTGCTTGAAAGTACAATGGTGTAATTTCTTCAGCAGATTGTTCTAGCGAGAATAGCTTTTGATACCACTCGCGATCGCCAATTCCCGATTGAATCGGTTTCATAATTCCCCAGCTACGCTGTGGGTAATATTTTTGCCAATAGGCTGCTAACGCTGTTGTCAAAACAGTTTTACCAGTTTCCGTATCAGTTCCCGTAATTAGTAGTGTATTTAACATTAATTTCTTTGGCCAGAAAATGGTTGTGTTTCATCAACTGGCGGAAAAGTTGGCGTTTCACCAGTTGTAGGAATTGGCGTTGGTGTCTCTGTCGGAATTGGCGTTGTTGTCTCTGTCGGAATTGGCGTTGGTGTCTCTGTGGGAATTGGCGTTGGTGTTTCTATCGGAATTGGCGTTGGTGTTTCTGTGGGAATTGGCGTTGGTGTTTCTGTCGGAATTGGGATTGATGCTTCTAATCCAACATTGAGATTGTAATTGCTTTCGGCAACTCCTGAAACCAGAGTTAACTCAATAGTATATCTACCAGTAACCAGTAATGTGCTTTCATAAGATGTTACTTGCTGGGCATTAATATCAATGGGTTGTTGATCGGGATTTAAGACGGTTAGTAAAATGCTGCTTCCTGGGTCAATAAACGTAGTTAACTTGTCTCCTTCCCGCCCAAAAAAAGTGTACCGGATTATTTGATTTGCTTTTAGAGTATTTTCAACCGTAGTAGGATTAGATGCTCTAAGATTGAGGCGCTTACTAGATATAACAGGTTTTTCGGGCGTTGGTGTAGATGTGAATGTAGTACCACCAGAAATCACTGGTGAAGGGAAATTTTGGGGAAGCGTCTCATTTGGTGTTTTCGACTGACTGCGGATGGAACTTACCAGTGCCCAAGAACCAAATCCCGCTATGATCACTACAGCAATAGCAATTGCTGCGATCGCTAACGGATTATCCAAGACTGAAGTAGTATTACTTGGTGGAATTGCCGCAGCAGGTCTTTTGGACGAAACGGCTGGTGGTACTAAGTCAGGGCGGCGACTAGCTGCCATTGTTTGCAAATTTGACACATTGAGGTTAGGAAGACTGGGTTGAGCCAGAGATTGCAGTGCTTGAGATACATTAGCAGCACTTTGGTAGCGATCGCTCGGTATGTGATTCAACATTCGATTCAACACTATAGCAAATCGCGGATTAACTCTTACCCACCTTTCCCAATTCCAAGTTAGTTGATTTTCATCAAATAGCTCGCTTGGTTCTTTACCAGTCAGCAAAACTATCGCACTCACCGCTAATGCATACAAGTCACTACTAGGATAAGCCCCACCTGTTTGCACTTGTTCACTAGGAGAGTAACCTAATTTTCCCACAGTAGTTACTGGCATAATGCTATCTGGCGATCGTAAACGCTCCGCAAGTTCTTTCACTACCCCAAAGTCAATTAATACAGGTTTAGCGTCACTATCTCGCAAAATAATATTTTCTAGCGAGATATCCCGGTGAATAATCCCTCGACTGTGAATATGCTCTAAAACAGGCAATAACAAGTTCATCAACTGTAATACTTCAGCTTCCGTGAAGGTTTGACCAACAGCTTGGCGTTCAGCCAGCAGAGTCCGGTACGTCTGACCTGCAACGTAGTCCTCCACCAAAAACAAGCGTTGGTCTTGCTCAAATCTTTCCCGGAATTTAGGTACTTGTGGGTGTTTGATTTGATACAGACTGGCAGCTTCTCGATGAAAAAGCTCTTGTGCCTTCTCCCAAGCCAAAGCCGACGTTGCTGTTGAAATCAATTCTTTGACCGCGCAAAGTTCGTTAAAGCGCCTCTGGTCTTCTGCCAGATAGGTTCTACCAAATCCTCCTTGTCCGAGAATTTGAATTATACGATAACGGTTTTGCAAGAGGGTGCCAACTGTAATAGGTGGTTGATGATCCATTGATTGAGTGTAATAGCAACTGAGAAGCAAGTCACCCACAAAGATTAAATCTAAGAGGCGACGGACAATTACGTGCGGCAATATTCTACTATACCCAACGGGTAAAGTCCCAAAAGAGCAGGGTCATCAGAATTATCCTATTTTCGTTTTGGCGAAGCAGCGCTACAGGAGAGTTTTCCTCTATAGGCGACTGCTGTTAGAGTAGCGATTGTGCATAATGTCATCCGAAGAGTGAATATAAGTACCTGGACTGCGAGAAGAACTATATCTGCACTCCAAAGAGCATAGGTAACAACCGTGCTAGTGGTGACGACATTTTCCATGCGAGCCGATACGGGTAATTCTCACTTTTGTCAATACGTAGACTCTGGAATAATAAGCTCCTATAAAAATACTTAGTTCTATATGCTATGCTGCATGAGAACAAACTTTGATATTACTTAAATTAAGTTGTAAATGCTTTAGTGTCAGCGATAAATTAGATAGCTAGAAGAACCTACCACACCAATGTTTAAGAGATTAGGGTTATTTACCTTAACCTAAAAAAATCGAACTTATAGACCTAGTGGATGCACTTGATGTCAGTTAAGCTATTAATAGCTTGTTTGCCAAGATGATTAGACAATTAGTAAATGATAACTTTATGCAGAAATGTTTAAATTTTAGATGAAAGCTTCAACAAAACTCACAGATGTTTTTTTAGGCTATTTCTCGGTTAAATCTATTAAATCTCTAATGATAATATTGCTATGAATGCACATAGAGGATCTGCTGTGCTCAGTTCTGCCAATTTAAAAGTGCAACCATCTGAAACAGGACTGACCGATAATCATCGCCTGCGGCTGTTTTCCGGCTCTGCCAATGTACAACTGTCTCAAGAAGTCGCTCGTTATGTGGGCATGGACTTGGGACCAATGATTCGCAAAAGATTTGCGGATGGCGAGCTTTACGTTCAAATCCAAGAATCGATTCGGGGTTGTGATGTCTATTTAATCCAGCCATGTTGTCAACCAGTGAACGATCACTTGAT
>JBBSCU010000193.1:0-11164 GCA_038249935.1 Chroococcales cyanobacterium | reverse complement strand
TCATCTAAAGCTTTAAGAAACTTAGTTGCTTGGGCATCTGAACCTACTTGAATGATCGAAATTGCTAATTCTTCATCACGCTCCATCTGGCGAGTAGCTTGAATGATGACTTCAAATACAGCTTTGCGATCGTCTGGTTCACCATCGGTAATGACTAAAATTGTCTCTCCGTTTGGCTTGGTTTTACCGGCTGCTTTGCGTTGAAAGTAGTTATTTAGTGCATCTTGAAGCACACCTGCTAAGTTTGTCGTGCCAGAAGGGTCATTTTCGAGAAATATCTGCGCGACTTTGGCTGAGGTAACATCATCGTAGCGTTTAAATCTACCGGAAAACACGTAAATGGTGATGCCATCGGGGTCAAACTGTTCGGCCTTTCTTGCCAAAGCGAGTGTAGACTCTTGGGCTATCTCCCATCTACTTCTACCACCCACTTGGTCAGGTGTGGACATACTACCACTTTTGTCAATGATTAATGTATAGTCGCGATCGCTCATCATAATATTCCTCTAATTGTTACCCTGTGGTTATAGTTTAACTCCGTTTTTTTACGAGTAAGCAAGGCTTGTAAGTATTTGTATCAATTCAAAGACCTCGCCTGACAGTTGACAAATGCGATCGCCTTGTGTCTTTATTCCCGCAGAGAACAAAATCTTCATTGCAAAATTTTTCATAGATACTTGAAGGTGGAGTCGGCAACCGCCGACTCCACCCTCATAATAATTATCACTATTGTTGAAATTTGGACTCTTGATTTTTGTTGAGTAATTTATTCCTTGGAAGTCCCTAATTATTTCGTCAACTAAATACGTCCACTTCTTCAGGAACCTTCATTTGGTCGAGAATTCCCCAAATTGCCTGTAACATCGGCTCTAACCCGGTACGGGTAACGGCTGAAATCACAAAAACTGGGGCGTAGGAAAGATGATTCAGTTGGGTAGCTAACGCCTCCAAATCGACAGTTTCCCGATCAACTGCATCAATTTTGTTCAGCGCCAAAATTTGCGGGCGTTCTGCTAAACCTTGTCCATAAGCTTGTAATTCTTGCTTAATTATGTTATAGTCTCTAACCACATCATCACTAGTAGTATCAATCAAGTGAAGTAACACTCGCGTCCGCTCGATATGGCGTAAGAAATCGTGTCCCAACCCAGCACCGTGAGCGGCTCCCTCAATTAGTCCGGGAATGTCGGCGAAAACAGTACCATCGCCAGTAGGTTTTCGCACTACACCCAAATTTGGGATGAGGGTAGTAAAGGGGTAGTCTGCGATTTTCGGACGTGCCGCTGATAAAGATGAAATTAGAGTGGATTTACCAGCATTTGGTAAGCCAATAATCCCAACTTCTGCCAAAAGTTTCAACTCCAGGCGCAGTTGTTTTATTTCCCCTGGTAATCCTGGGAGGGCGTATTCTGGGGCGCGGTTACGGTTACTCAAGAAATGCTGATTTCCTAGTCCGCCTTTACCACCTTGGGCAATCCGCAAAGTCTGCTTAGGCTCAGTTAAATCCCCTAGCAATTCGCTAGTTTCAGCATCATAAATGGTTGTACCACACGGAACTTCGATGATCAAATCCTTTCCTCCGGCCCCAGTGCAGTTACTTGGCCCGCCACGAGTACCTTTTTCTGCCTGAAAGCGATGGTTGTATCTGAAGTCCAACAACGTTTGTAGGTTTTCATCGGCAACGAAAAATACCGAACCGCCTCGTCCTCCATTACCACCAGAGGGGCCACCAGTCGGCACGTACTTCTCTCGCCGGAAAGCGACAATACCATCGCCGCCCTTACCGGCTTCAACTTCAATTTCTGCTTGGTCGATAAATTGCATATTTAAAATTAAGTGAGGAGTTAAAAATTATAGCTCCCCACTTTATCACTTTAACTAAATATATGGTGAAACATCTTCACCGCATTTATCTGCCAAATAGGAGAGAGCGCGAAAACGTAAGCCCACCAGTTGCTCATACAACGGATTAACTTTACACATCGGCGGGATGTGGATAATCTTGCGGCCAAATAGGGTGACATCCCGCTCAAAGGGACACTGAGAGGGAATCATTTTACACAAAAAGCGGGCTACTCTTGGGTCTTGAATATCTAGCCCATCCAGCCAGTCACGCAGGGGGTGTAGTGCATCAATTTGACGCTTTGTAAGTCCAGTGCTGGCGATAGTTGGGGTAATTTGCTGTGGGTGTTCCAGGGTGTGACGAAGAGCTTCTAGTAAATTCTCTGGCTGTTCCAGAGCTTGACAGAACTGTTGCAAAACCTGATCTTCGCTGGGAGAATAAGTACCATCTGCGATCGCTACCATTACCGCTGTCCTTAAGAAATTGTCCGATGCTGGTGTATCTTTACCCAACACTGCGGCTAATTCCTCTGGCGTAATTACCTCTAGTGACTCCCATTTAATCCCAAGAGCTAATTCATCTTTGGTGATACTGGCAATTAATTCTTGTTCTTGGGCATCAAAATTACCATCTGCCCAAGCAATGGTGAGCAGTCCACGCAACCAAGCGGCAATCTGTTCGCTGCTGTAGGGGGATTGAACGGTACTTGTCATAAACTCACGTCTCAAGCTTTCCTCGGTCACTACTAAGCTAGCTTACCCGGTGACTATGAAGATAGTGGGGGGAGCAGAGAAAAATAAATTAGAGAAATTTTCAAATAGCAGAAGTCGATCTTAGGGTAAGATAAATTTATGCCGATGATTAAGAATTGTTATAGATACAGCAGTTCTCATTTACGTGAGGTACACCCTATGCCCATTGGTGTCAACTTAAGCTCGAACACTAGAATTTATCGTCGTTTTAGATCCCCCAACCCCCTTAAAAAGGGGGCACAAGATTCTAGTTCCCCCTTTTTTAAGGGGAGCCAGCGCGGTCTTGGGGGTTTCTGGCGTGGGTTAGGGGGGATCGAAAAGCTAGGCGGTACATGGAAAAATTTTCACTCTTCTTATCAGAGTAAGCTTTCACGTTAAGTTGACACCTATGCCCCATGCCGTGTCCCTACACCTTGGGATATAACGTTGTACCGCATCTGAATGGGAACCGCCATAAAGCATATTTAATTTTTGGAAATATCTATTATTTAAATTTAGGTTCACTCTCAGCAATCAAGGTATTAATAATGTTTTTATTTGGCATTGAGCATGAAGTCGCTTTCCTAAACAAAGAAGGAAAGTTTGCTGATTTTTCCCACACCAAATTTGCTGATTTCAATCAAATTATTGAAAGGCTACCTACATATCCTGGCGACTATCCTCAACTGCGCGTCGGGGATGCGGGTATTAAGATGAAGAGATGGTACATTGAGGGATTTGAAAGATTTGCAGATTCCGACAAAGTAATAGACTGTCATACTAAAGGTATCGAAATTAGAACAACTATACATTCTGATATTCAAGGCGCTATTACTGAATTATCAGAAAGTTTTCACTTGCTACGTGAGGTTGCTGCTAACTTTGGTTTTTCACCAGTTTTGGTCAGCTTTAATCCCTACAAATCAGTTTTTGAGCCTCAACCTTCATTAAATGATTATGAAATAAGACGAAGACAAGCTTCCCCTGAAAAACAAACTGCCCATATTCCCATGCTTACTTATGGCCCAGATTTAAATATTTCAGTGGCAGATTTTTCTATTGAACGTGTGATTGATATAGGTAAAAAGTTAACTTTTTACAGTCCTTATATCGTCCCTTTTAGTTATAGTTCCCCTTTTTATAATCGAGGTTTATGGGATGGGCTATCGGTACGAACATTTATCAGAACCGGAAAAAGACCAGCAGCCCTAGTTTTTGTTCAAAAACAAGAACAACTGATTAATAGCATACCTTCCTTGACAAAAATCGCCCGCATTCCGGCTGAAGTAGGTCGCATTGAATTTAAAGCTTGTGATAGTTGTGATGATTTTTTCATCTATGCGGCTTTACTGACATTATTGAAAGGTTTGGTGTTAGATGAAACCTTGTTGGATAGAGCAACTGTACCCGATGCAGCATTGCACCAACTTTCTGCAAAACAAGGGTTTGACAACGCGGATATTTTTGGGAATGCGACAAAGGTCTTGCAAGCAGCGGAAGTCGCATTGGTAAATGACCCAGATATTCATTTGTTAACACCATTGAAAGTGATGCTGGAGAAGCGAAAAACAAGATCCCATGAACTAATAGAAATGTTCCATCGCGTAGGTTCAATACAAGAGGTAATAAGGCAGACTTATCAAGTCTAAAGGTGATTAGGAAGTAGGGATTGGGGGCTGAATTATTATCGATTTCCGGTAGTGGTAAATATCAAGTTTCACTACATATTTACCACTACCAAGCATGAATTCACAAAATAAATCCTTGAGATTCTAAATCGAGAAGGAATAGGTTTATTGTTAGCAAGACAAGATAAAACCTATTCGTTATGTGATGCTGTGAGCTTTGTGTTGATGCGTAGGCAAGGAATTATGGAGGCGTTAACAACTGATAAACACTTTCAGCAAGAAGGTTTTACTTGTTTGTTGCGGTCAGCAGCCTAACAGTACGCTCCAAAGGAAAACGTCGAGAATTAGAAGCCCGTGGCTGGATATTCTACAGATAATTTTTGCGATAGTAAGCTTGATATTCTGTAGACAGCAGAGGTTCCCACCAATCACGATGATTGAGATACCATTCAACAGTTAAACGTAAACCCTCAGCAATTGTTACTGAAGGTGTCCAACCAAGCTGAGTTTTAATTTTGTTTGCATTAATTGCATATCTCCGGTCATGTCCCTGTCTATCTTTGACAAAAGTAATTAACTGCTTTGCTGGATGTAGTGGTAAATCAGGTGCTAATTCATCCATCATCTGACACAAAAGTTGCACGAGGTTAATATTTTCTACCTCATTGTTACCACCAATATTGTATGTTTCCCCTGGTTGACCATGATTAATTACTACATCTAAAGCAAGACAATGATCGCCCACATAAAGCCAATCGCGCACATTTTTACCATCGCCATAAATAGGTAATGGTTTCCCTATCAAAGTGTTGATACACATTAAGGGAATTAGCTTTTCGGGAAACTGATAAGGCCCGTAATTATTAGAGCAATTTGTGATAATTGTGGGAAGTTTATAAGTATGATAATAAGCACGCACTAAATGATCACTACCAGCTTTTGAAGCTGAATAGGGACTATTAGGAGCGTAGGGTGTAGTTTCAGAAAAAGCTGCTTCACTTGCATCTAAACTACCGTAAACTTCATCAGTAGAAACGTGTAGGAAACGATAATTAGATGGCTGTGCTTTTGTCTGCCAATGTTGCCGAAAAGCTTCTAGTAGAGTGAAAGTTCCTACCACATTAGTTTGTACAAAAGCAGCCGGCCCAAGAATCGAACGATCAACATGAGATTCAGCAGCAAAGTGTGCGATCGCATCAATATTTTCCGTTGCTAGTAATTCGTTTATGATGGGGCGATCGCAAATATCCCCTTTCACAAACCGAAAATTCTCTCTTCCCTCAAAGGGCACCAAATTCAGACGATTTCCCGCGTAAGTTAGAGCATCCAACACCACCACTCGGTCATCTGGATAAACCTGGCACCAGTGATGCACAAAATTTGCCCCAATAAACCCAGCACCCCCCGTAACCAACAACCGCCGACTCATCCAATTTCCTCTCTTCTCTCTGTGTTCTCAGCGCCTCTGCGGTTCGTTTCTATTGCTTAAAGTATTTCTTCCTCACCTTACCGTATATCCTCTGCGCTAGTAACTTTACCATACGTGTTCTCGTCAAACTCTTGATATTAGATGGCTGCTGTATTTTGTGATCAAAAAATTCATTTAACTCATCTAGAATAACTTGAAAACGCTTAACAATATTTTCAGTCCGATACTCAGTCAAAAACTCTTCAGACAAGCTAAACGCTACCGAAGATTCAATGACCTTGAGAATACGTTGGACATCATATTCTTGGGAATATCCAGCAATTTTATAACAATTAAATCCAGGATCTAAGTAATCAGCCAGTCCACCATTGACACTAGAAAATACTTGACAGCCACAGGCAAGAGCTTCCATTGGTTGCAGACCAAATCCTTCACTAACACCCTGTTGTGCCCAGTACTCAGCCGAATCATAGAGGTAAACTTTAGCTCGGTTAAATAGTCCAGGCAAATCTTCTACATAAGAGTTAACAACTAATACTTTACAACGTTTTTGTAACGCTGGAATCAATTCTTTGATTAAATACTCAGAAGATTTTCGAGCTTGAACTAAAACATCAATATCCCGTTCAACACCTAAATTTTGAAACTCATCAGAAATTTGATTGGGCAAATAATAAATGAGAGAATTGGGTGATTTCTCTCCCCAATATCCCATTGTATAGCGGCTAACAGTGATGATCGGAATACTCGCTTTTAGCCTAAATGGATAACCTGCACTATGTGCATGGTAAACGATATTGTATTGTTTAAGTTTGGCAACGAGTTGAGCTACATCAAATCCCCAACTAATGACAAAAATTACATTATCTAAATTTTTCTCTTTTAGCAAATCATCAAGAAAAAGCTTATCTTTTTCTCGTTGACGATAAGTTACGACATCAGCAATACATATCTGCTGAACCAGATTAAGTGTTTTTAATTCTGCCCAAAGACCACCACAGGCAAATTTGCCATCTGTACCGGGGACTAAAAAGTAAAGCTTTCTCATAATTTTCTTAAGGGAGTGGGGAGTGAGGGGAATTAATTTTGAATTGCTTCCTTTCTCATTCCCGAAAGTCTCTTTATTCTTGCCAGCCCACTTTAACAAAATGTGCCTCACGCCCCCAAACGTCGCGTGTACGGGTAATGTTTTCAACTGCTAAATTAAAAGGAATTGCAGTTGTTAGGTAACGCTGTGCCATAGAACCTAAATCAGGTGCGAGTTCTGCGGCTGTTGTCGCTGCTAACCCCAAACCTATAAGTTGCTCCATTGGTCTGAATGGTAGCAACAGATGTACGCCCATAGCTAGTCCAGCTGTTAAGAGCATTGCTACTGATAAATTTGTGCCGCAACGAGGATGTACAGCTAAATCCCATTCTCCACTGGTAAGGCGCTGTTGGGCAAGTGCGATCGCACGACGCAAATCACTAATGTTCACTTCACCATAAAGATAAAATCCCTGCTCGGTAGACAAACCGCTTAATAATTCGTTATCTAATTGAACGTTAGCCGATTTTCCTGGGGGAGTATAGGCTCTTTTTGATTCGCTAAGAACCCAAACAGTAGCGTGTTCTAAAGCGTGAACCTGCCGGATCATCAAAATTTCTTTCAACCCTGGAATAAACGATAGCTGTCTGAGTAAGTCAGCATCTTGTGTGGGTTGCGGAAAGTCTAAGAGTCCGTATTCTGGGGCTGAAACTTTGTCATATACAGGTGTCATCAGATCAAAGTTAAAAAATTCAAAGGGAGACGAGCCACTTTGAAAAGAAGCAGAAGTATTCATTGGAACACTGCTCCCCAAGGCGATGGAGCAAAATAGATTTCTTTTAAATGTAGCGCTTGCACCACTGAATTGTTGCTAATTTTTGTGGATAATTTTTGAGTTTGGGCATTGGGCATTGTTTATTCTCCTCTGCTCCTCTACCCAAACCCTTAATTTTTTGTTGCTGATGCGTAAGTTCTACATCTCTTGTGTGGAATTTAGAAAGGAATTCTGATCTTTATAATTTCCGAGTCCAAGGGTCAGCTAGCTCTACTAACATAAACTCCAACTGAGTGAAGGACTCGGAACTTTTGGTAGGCGTTCACACTGAAAACTTAGGCGTGAGGAGGGGAACAATCAGTAAACCTCAAAATTTGCTTGTCACATCCTAGACCAGATCAATCGTGTAGCTACTAATAAATTGTTATTCGATCTGGTTCGGCAGAAGACAGCAATTGACATCATTCAAACAGACTTTGCCCCACTGTAAAGCCCAGCGGACAAGAGCTACTCGATTTTCTGTCTCAGTTTTGGTAAGAATATTACTGATATGGTTATCAACTGTACGCTTGCTAATTTCCAGTTTTCCTGCAATTTCTTGGTTAGTTAAGCCAGTGGCCACTAAATCGATAATTTGCAGTTCTCTGTCTGACAGACTAACGGGGGTCCCAGACTTGCCACCAGCCATGACTATTTCTATCCTCTCTTGGTATATGTACTCAATCGCTCTTTCTAATTCTAGAGGATTCTTTTGTTGGTAGGGGTTTCAAGTATCAGCAGTAATAGGATTGTCAATATTTTCTTTCGATTTCAAGTTGACAGAAATATAAACCCGAAATCTGTTAGATTTCGATTAAATCTAAAAATGAGATGAGCAATCCCCGTGTTTTGTGCCTCGGTGAAGTTTTGTTTGATTGTTTAGCGGATCAATTGGGACTAAAGCTGGAAGAAGTAAAATCCTGGACTCCCTATCCAGGAGGGGCACCAGCTAACGTAGGTTGTGCTTTAGTTAAGCTGGGAACGCCAGCAGGATTTATCGGAGCCGTTGGCGAAGATGAACCAGGGAATGCACTAGTGCAGCTATTACAGGATGTAGGCGTAGAGACGACGGGAGTACAACTCCATCCCACAGCACCAACGCGACAAGTTTATGTTACACGGGATCTAGCTGGCGATCGCACCTTCGCCGGATTTGGTCAACATGATACCTCTGAATTTGCCGATACTCGCTTGCAAGCTCAACAATTGCCAAATTCGCTGTTTCAAGAGGCAGATTTTCTAGTTTTGGGTACTTTGGAGTTAGCCTATCCTGAAAGTGAAGAGGCAATTCACCGCGCCCTAGAGTTAGCAGAACATTATGACCTGAAGATTGTGTTAGATGTCAACTGGCGTTCTGTATTTTGGGAAGATCCAAACATCGCTCATCAAAAAATTTCCGAATTATTTAAGCGAGTCGATTTCCTCAAACTTGCCAAAGAAGAAGCTGAATGGCTATTTGAAACCGCAGATCCCGGAGCCATTACTTACCGTCTGGCTTCAATTGAGGGAGTACTGGTGACAGATGGGGAAAACGGTTGCGCCTATTGTTTGGGTGAAAACGAAGGCAAATTACCTGCGTTTTCCATCCCTGTAGTTGATACAACTGGTGCAGGGGATAGCTTTTTGGCAGGATTCATCCATCAATTGAGTCAGCACGGTATCCACAGCTTGCGAGATGCAGAAACAGCAAAACGTATTGTCACCTATGCCAGTGCTGTTGGAGCGCTGACTACCATTAAAGCAGGTGCGATCGCTTCTCAACCTACTGCTGCTGAAGTCGAAGCTTTTATAGCCACACATCAACTTTAGGAACTAGCATAAGCCACTGGGATATCAGCTACCAAAGGCTGATATTCCCGACTAGAAAATGGACGAAAATCCTCATGCCATTCTGAGGTCATGTTGCACAATAAACGTAGTTGTAGAGGTGTCGGTACTGGGTTAACGCGCTCAACTTCTACTTTTACAAATTCTGGATTTTTGTTTTTGAGTTTAAAAACATCATCCACAATATATCGAGGGCAATAACCTACGATGTGATGATCCTCTGTGCATAAGAGCAATGCGCGAGGGTCATAAGGATTTTGAAATTCATTCGCTAAATATAACAGTTCACCCGTTTGTAATTGATTAATCCGTTCAGTTGCACAAGTAGGAAGGTGTCGCAGTCCATGTGCAAAAAAATGGATCTGGTATAAACCATTTTCATCTGGTTCTGGGCAGGGGAAAACTTCAAAATTATCCGTTACCTTTCGCCCACCACTGCGAGAAAGGATGGTAACTGGATCGTCTTCACCTTCAGGAATATTTAGATATTCAATATAATTTTTGTAATCGGGGCGAGAGCGTCGCATTAATCGATTATAGAATAAGGGAAACAGTTCAACTGAGGTGTATACCTTGTTCAAGTCTGGAAAAGAGAGCAATGGTTGAAACGCATATTTTACTTGAGCTTCTGTGGCTCCGTGAGTATACACAAAATAGTATTTTGTCCCATCATAGGTTAAACGACCGATAGGAAACCAAGCACGAGTTTTTGGATCTTGCCAAGCTAAAAAAAGTGTTTTCATAGTAGAGTTTGCCGCAGCTTCAGCAGCTTGCTTTGATTTAATTCCAATATCTTCTGTGCAAATTCAATTGCTGTTTGCGATATACGATTAGACGGAATCTGTTTAAAAAGCTCTAACGTATCATTGCTTGACACCCTTGCTAGATTATTCAACCATACACTGGCGGCTGAATTTGCATAATACTGTTGTGCTTCACGAAACACATCAAAAGTCTTGAGGCGTTTTTTATCACCAAAACTAGAATAAATTAAGGAACTACATTTTTCGGCGTACCCTGTGACAGATTTGTTATTAAGCTTTAAGTATCGTTTTTCATCGGACAGTTCCCGACCCATGCTGGAGGCGTGATCATAAGTTGGTGCTAAATAAATTTTCTTTTCCAAACTTATGAATGCCCAATTTTCATGGTGTCGATCACTGTTCCCGATCCAAGCATCTAAGAGTAAATACCCGATAAAAATTTCCATCGCTTGACTAATTCCCTTTGGCGGTTTCCAGTTGATGGGTAAATTCAACGAAGCATTTCCGATAGCCTTGGATACATTATCGATTGTGTGTTGAGACAGGTCTTTAGAATTTTGTGGATAATCAGGTACTATCGGAGCCAGAACTTCATTGCCTGGGCTAAGAATTGCACCTTCGGGCAAAAAGGAGGGTGAAATGATGCCATTTTCGCCATTGAATGTTGCTAGTTCATAATCAGCATGGGGTAGCCCAAGCAATTCGCCCAACTGGGCTGCAATCTTTTCTGCCCAATCTTCTCCTGTGTTTGGTCTAGCTTTCTTGAATAGGCAACGACCTAAATACTGATGGCGAAACCAGAACTTTTCTTTAGTTCCCAAATCTTCATCAGCCTCCGGTGCATCTAGGGGAATGTCAATGATCGGAAACTGCTCTGGCATAATTTAACTTGGCTAAATTCCTAAAGCCGTTCTAATGTTTTGCACAATTACTTGAGGCGGCTCGGAAACATCTACAGATATAGCATTAATTGGCTCTTCAAGAGCATCAAATTGGCTTTTAAGAAGTTTTTCGCTCATAAAGTGATTGTGGCGCTCCTGCAACCGCTTTTGAATGATCTCAAAAGAACTCTTGAGGTAAACTATTTTGATATGATCGCCC
>JBBSCU010000192.1:0-11225 GCA_038249935.1 Chroococcales cyanobacterium | reverse complement strand
TAGGCAAGATGTATTTACGTTGTCAATACGATTTGTTATAAAAGTTTACAGTTACAATTCAGGGCTAAATCTTGATGCGTGCCGGAACCTTGCAATACTTACCTGTTTCTTGTCTTCCTCAACCCGATAAATAATGCGATAGGGCTTTAGGATTAACTGGCGAATGTTAGGCTCATCAAATTCCGAAACCTTTTGCCCCTTAAATGTAAATTGGCTTAGTTCTTCCGTTTTTTTTAATAACTGCTGACCAAGCTTTCTGGCAGCTTCAGGATTATCTTGAGCAATGTACCGGATGATAGTTTCTAAATGTCCAAGTGCTTTTGGCGAGAGAATTACTTGGTAGTCTATGTATCCATTATCTGCTCAACCTGCTCAATTGGAATCCCCTCCCCTTGGTCAATTTGGTCAAACCCTTCCCGTATAGCTGCAATAAACTCAATTTTCTGAACAATTTCTCGTAGGGTTACATCCTGGGGTAAATGTTTCACTAACTCAATAACGGCTTCTTTGTCACTCATAGCAACTTAAACCTGTGCCAAGTGGACAACATAATTTTAACTTCCCAGCCTACCGACGCGATCGCCTCGAATTTAAGGATATTAATAAATTTTTGCTACGCGAGAGATTAAGGATGTAAAAACAACGATAATTTACACCCAAACTCCTGTACAGACGCGATTAATCGCGTCTTTTTTACGCTTCCTCTGAACTTTCACCTTTATGTCCTGGAGATGCTTCGTAAAGTGCATCAAGATGTTGGCGCGCATCTTCAACGTTAATCGAACGCATTACCAAAAGTGGCTCTTTAATTAAGTTACCTGCACTATCTAATAACTCTGGATGAGGTACAAACTGTTTTTTTGATGAATAATAACCATAGTTACCTTGATTATTCATTGACAAAGAATTCGTCGGGTAAGTTCGCTCTCGATCAAAACTGAACATGATCAGGTTACGAATTAAGTTGCCAACAGCTATAAATGCAAGGATTGTAAAAGCAAGAATGTAAAGCAGGTGTAACATTGGATTTTCCTCCAGGACAGCTATTTTTAAAACTTTGTTTTGTAACGCTTTGCTTCGCCGACACTATGACTCAGAGTTAAGACGAGTATTTGACGCACTCTTTGTGCGGTTACATTTATATGGAGTTATTTGTCAACCGTTATTCCACTTACGGTAACATAGGATACATTATTTTGCTAATCCAAATAATGTTAATAAATTGCTAAGGATTTTTTACTATCTTTTTGACGGCTGATTTAACGTCTTGTGTAGACGCTTCCTCGGCTTGTCATTAGACATCGCTAAGTAGTCTGCCAAAAATTAGTAGATGAGAGCATCTGCTGCTTAGACTTCACGCGCTTGACGAAAGCGCATTGCCACATTCCAGCATTCTGTTACTAATTGATGCCAAGGCATTAACGTTGCCATATCAAGCCCGACTTGTCCATCAGTAGCGCTAAACAGCATCTTCGCCGTGTTTAGTTCATTCTGCGCTTGTTTAACTCGCAAGAGCAAGGCAGATTGCTCTTGGTCACTCATAAATGAGAGCTGCTCGCTTTCCAATAGATTACGCGATCGCGTAAACCAATATTGAAAATCGTCCAGCAAGGGTTCTAAAACTGTTTTCAGCAACTCAGTCCCTGGTAAGTTTGAGTCTTGCATAAATAAGAGGCATATTTTAACTTTCTTACTAAATATTAACGTTATTTACGCTTCTTAACAATTTTCTTATTTCTCTCACAATTCTAAGCTATGTAATAAAAAGCACATGATTTATTGTGTAGTCTTGATTTTGGGTTTGTATCGTTCTTTTGGAGAAGCGTCTATATATTCGCAGACATAGCTGACACTGAGTTGCAATTCATAAGATAATTTAGCGATGTCTACGACGGGCTACGCCTACGCGTGGAATCCTAAATTTTATTTAGTAGGTAATCAATCAAAAATTTATCTTCATACCCGATTAAAAATTAATTCCGCAGTTGGAAAATAAAACCAAACTGGCAAAAATCAAAATCGTTATAGTTGAAGAAGCCGTACACATCGGATAAATTACCTTTTATAATCACTTTGCCAATGGTTCAGCAGCCAATGTCGCTAAAATCATCAGATCAGTCAGATCAATTAGAACAAGTTGAAAAAATATATTTGCCGCGTACCAGCGAATCGGAGACGTTAAAAAAGATTCGCCATACTACTTCCCATGTCATGGCAATGGCAGTACAAAAGCTGTTTCCCAAGGCGCAAGTCACAATCGGCCCTTGGATTGAAAACGGATTTTACTATGATTTCGATAATCCAGAACCATTTAGCGAAAATGATCTCAAAACCATCAAAAAAGAGATGGTAAAGATTATCAATCGCAAACTGCCAGTAATTCGGGAAGAAGTCAGCCGCGAAGAAGCCGAACGCCGCATTCAAGAAATTAAGGAACCTTACAAACTAGAAATCCTGGCAGATATTAAAGAGGAACCAATCACGATTTACCACTTAGGAAATGAATGGTGGGATTTGTGTGCGGGGCCTCATGTGGAAAATACCAATGAATTAAACCCCAAGGCAATTGAATTAGAAAGTGTTGCTGGGGCTTACTGGCGTGGAGATGAAACCAAGGCTCAACTACAACGCATCTATGCTACCGCTTGGGAAAACCCGGAACAACTCACTGAGTATAAACGGCGAAAAGAAGAAGCGCTGCGGCGAGATCATCGAAAACTTGGTAAGGAACTAGGATTATTTATATTTTCTGACCTAGTTGGGCCGGGTTTACCTTTGTGGACTCCCAAAGGTACTGTGTTGCGAAGTACTTTGGAAGACTTTCTCAAACAAGAACAGGTAAAACGGGGTTATTTATCTGTGGTAACGCCTCACATTGCCAGAGTAGATTTATTTAAAACCTCTGGGCACTGGCAAAAATATAAAGAAGATATGTTCCCGCTAATGGCAGATGATCAGGAAGCCGCTGCACAGGAACAGGGCTTCGTCATGAAGCCGATGAACTGCCCCTTCCACATCCAAATATATAAGAGTGAGTTACGCTCTTATCGAGAACTACCGATGCGCTTGGCGGAATTTGGCACCGTTTATCGTTACGAACAATCAGGGGAATTGGGCGGTTTAACGCGGGTGCGCGGTTTTACAGTGGATGATTCTCACCTGTTCGTCACCCCAGAACAACTAGATAGCGAATTCCTCAGTGTGGTGGATTTGATTTTGTCGGTGTTCAATAGTCTGCAACTAAAGAACTTCAAAGCTAGACTCAGTTTCCGCGATCCGGCTAGTGATAAGTACATCGGTTCTGATGAAGTTTGGGACAAAGCCGAAGGTGCAATTCGCCGTGCAGTTGAAACCTTGGGGATGGAACATTTTGAAGGTATTGGAGAAGCAGCATTTTATGGGCCAAAACTTGACTTTATCTTTAGTGATGCCCTAGAACGGGAGTGGCAATTAGGAACTGTGCAGGTGGATTACAATTTGCCAGAGCGTTTTGATTTGGAGTATGTTGCTGAAGATGGAGTTCGCAAACGCCCAGTGATGATTCACCGTGCGCCTTTTGGTTCGCTGGAACGGCTAATTGGGATCTTAATTGAAGAGTATGCGGGTGATTTCCCCTTATGGTTAGCGCCAGTGCAAGCTAGATTATTACCAGTAGGTGACACACAACTAGACTTTGCTAAAGATGTGGCGACGAAGATGAGAACGTTGGGCATCCGTGCAGAAGTTGATACCAGTGGCGATCGCTTGGGTAAACAAATTCGCAATGCAGAGAAAGATAAAATACCTGTGATGGCAGTGGTGGGAGCTAAAGAAGTGGAAACTAACACTTTGAGTATCCGTACCCGCGCCTCTGGAGAATTGGGAGTTATGGCTGTGGATGAGGTGGTAGATAAAATGAAGGAAGCGATCGCTAATTTCGATAACTTTTAAAATCCAACCACAGATGCACACCACTAACATGGTGTGCATCTTAACTGGTTGAGAGCTAATCTGGTGAAATTTCAATTTCAGTATATTCGCAAAAAATATTCAAGCCAATTTTGAGGATATACAAAACAATAATAGTTGCGACTGCTGGATCAATGGGGAAACCGTTCGCCCCTGCTAAACCCACAAGGGAAACAATCAACCCTGTTAGTAAGGGCGAACTTCCTGGCTTTTTTGTGTATTCTTTAAGTTGACCACGAAAACCATCATCGCCGCACAGTTCTTCACGCAGTACCTTTAACGTTACTTGCCAAAGTGATTTACCTTGCGGCATGATCGGTTGCCCATTATTCTCAATCCACAAATCCTCAAAAGCAGTTTCAACTTTACCATTGTGTTTTTCCAGGTGATTCAATGCGTGCTGTGCCGGATCGTAATCTTGTAAAATCTCGCGTGCAACACTAATTTCTGTAAGACTTAATTGAGCATCCATAATTTATCCTAATTTTCTAGTTAGTCATTTGTCATTGGGCATTAATTATTCTCCCTTATCTTCCTAATCTCCCTGTAAAGGTTCAAACTAAGTCAGAATCTAAATAAACTCGCATCTTACCGACAATGCAGATTACCCAAAGTCTCCATACAGCAATTCTTGTGACTAATTTAGAACGCTCTGAACACTTTTATGGCAAAGTTTTAGGATTATCTAAAATAGATCGCTCACTTAACTATCCTGGTGCATGGTATCAAGTCGGCGACTATCAAATTCACCTGATAGTCGCAACCATTGTTCCCACCGAAAACCCAAACGAAAAATGGGGACGTAATCCTCACGTCGCTTTCTCAGTTGCTGACTTAGACACCGCCAAAGAGGAGTTGCTCAATTACAATTATCCCATTCAATCCAGTGCATCGGGTCGCGCTGCCCTCTTCACTCAAGACCCTGATGGGAATATTATCGAGATGAGTCAGCAGTGAGGGGGAGTGGGGGACAAGGGGACTAATGAAAATTATTGCCTACTCTTATAGTGATCCGCTATTGGAATCTTCTCTTGATCAAGCCGATTGGGGATGGGGTTTATGAAGATTTGGGTAATCGAGAGTCCTTTGGACACGCTACGCGATCGCAATTACAACAATTATTTACCGATTGCCAAACTGAACCAGCAGATTATCTCTTGATTCGTCGGTTGGAAGAATTAGGGGATACTGTAGAAGAAATTAGCGATCGCCTTCATGAACTCGAAGCAATGGGAGTGGCAATTATCGCTACTGAACAGCCCTACACTTCCGAAAATTACCCTCTGGGCGCTGATTTGCTAAATTTGCTACACAATTTTGGTTAGATTTGTCGGAAACAGAACGACGATTTTACTTTCGAGAATTTATCAAGCAAATTAAAATTGTTCGCCATGAGCAAGAATGGAATTTGCAAGTTATTTTTATTTTTTAATTATCAGGACTTACGCAAACAATAGCCGAAACCCTTATTTTTGGGTAGGAGCAATTCATGAATTGCCCCTACCGCGTGTAGTTTTGCGTAAGTCCTAATTAGTAGATTTATTTACAAACTACTCAACAGTTAATCAGCTAGTTTTTACACCATCTATTTGTATCATTTACTTCCAAATAAAATTCATTAAATAACTCAAATAAATTTCTTAATAAAATAGCCCTAATTAAAGAAACTTGAGTTAATCTTGGTAACTAGCAATTGTTAATAACATAGGTTGTTACTGGGCGGCAACATTGGAGATTTGCTTTGGTCTCTATGTAATCAAACCAGCAAGTAAAATGATTACCAGAGAATATGCAAGAAGGAAGTTTTGTTTGGAGTCATTTAGAAAGACAGCATCGTAGCGTTGGCAAATGGATTGATTGGGTATGGCTAATAGTGCTGCTTTTGGCAGCAGTGTTACTGTTTAGCATCAATCTGGGAGGATTGCCGCTGCGAGATTGGGATGAAGGTACTGTGGCACAGGTTGCTCGTGAAATTTGGCACGCCCCAGCAGGTTCAATGCACTGGCTTTATCCAACGCTAGGAGGTGAGCCATATCATAACAAGCCGCCTTTGATGCATTGGCTAATTGCTTGGGCTTATTCTCTAGGAGGCGAAAATGAATGCACAACACGGCTACCTGGAGCAATTTTAACAGCGACTTCTGTACCTTTACTGTATTGCATTGGTCGAGAGATATTTCGCCAACGTTGGGCGGCTATTTATAGCGCCTTGATTTACCTAACAATGCTACCCGTGGTACGTCATGGGCGTTTGGCGATGTTAGATGGGGCGGTGGTAAGTTTTTTGATGGTGATGATGTTGTGTGTGTTACGATCGCGTCGGGATTTACGTTATTGCCTTGGTGTTGGCATTAGTTTTGGGTTAATTTGCCTGACTCAAGGACTACTAGGCGTATTATTAGGTGCGATCGCGATTGTATTTCTGTTTTGGGATACACCACGACTGCTCACCTGTTACTATCTGTGGATCGGAATTTTAATTGGCATTCTGCCTGTGGCTGCTTGGTATAGTGCCCAACTAATCCACTATGGTTACAGTTTCGCCCAGATTGGGCTTGTAAATCCATCGTTGAGCAGAATTGGGTCATTTGTAGAGGTAAATTCTGAACCACCCTGGTACTATATTATTGAACTTTTCAAGTACACATGGCCTTGGTTGTTATTTTTACCGCAAACTGTACGCTTAACCTGGGAAAATCGCAACCTTAGCTGGGCAAAAGTAGTACTTGCGTGGAGTGGTGTTTATCTGTTGGTAATTTCTTTGATGATTACCAAACTGCCCTGGTATGTATTGCCGATTTACCCTAGTTTAGCTTTAGCCTTGGGTATCCAATTAGCAGAGACGGAAAATTCGCCTTTAGTGTCATCTTATCCCCGTGCTTGGGTGGCTGGTTTGGCGATACTTGCTGTGGTGGCTTCTGCTGGTAGTATTTATTTCAGTTGGGGTACAACACCAAAAACAGACTTACAACTAATTTTTGCAGCAGTAGCTTTAACTATGACCTTAGCAGCTATTTTGGCAGAGCGGGGTGATAGGCAATTTTTGAAGATTTTATTTTGGGGAAGTTATATTTCGCTGCTGCTGTTGATGAAATCTAATTACTGGGTTTGGGAATTATCTGAAGCTTATCCAGTTAAGCCAGTCGCCGCGATGATCGTCCGCGCAAATCCGGCTACGAGGAAGATTTACACTTCTTTTCCCTACTCTCGCCCCTCGTTGGATTATTATAGCGATCGCACCATTATTTCCGCTTCAACTGGCGAACTGCAATATTATTGGCACTATAATGGGCAACCCTACTTCCTGCTTGATACATTTGCTTTCAATAATCTCCAACTAGACTCGATGAAGCTAATTGATCAAGCTGAAGGTTGGAAGTTAGTCACGAAAGATACCAGTCGATTGTAGAAAGTCAACGAAGAAGAGGCAGGAAGAAACCCTACACTTAAAATATAGTTGCTTTTGCTTTTTACCTCGGTGCGATCGCTTTATAAACAAAGTCCCCTCACAATACGGTTCGGTTAAAATACATATGTTCTTGGTGATCCCCCTTACTCTCCTATAAAAAAGGGGAAATAAAGCCATTGCAAGCAAGTCTTTTTAAGCGGGCTTGGGGAGATCATGTCTTATCCGAACCGTATTGAGTCCGTTCAGACTTATCTCTGCTAATTAGCTAAATCAAAAGACCTCTCCCTGGTTTCACTACGTAAAACCGTCCTTCTCTGACTTGGAGAGGGACAGGCTTGAATTTTAGTTGAAAACAGGGAGAAGTTCGTCAAACTTAGGTAATATTAATAACAAACATTAAGCTTTTAATGACAAACATCACGATTTTAATCAGAAACACACGATTTTAATGGCAAACATCACGATTTTAATCAGAAACATCACGCTTTTAATGAGAAAAACCCCGAAATATTGGGTTTTGTTCCTTAACCTACGCAGTTTAAGCTTTTTGGCGCTAACCCAAGCGTATTGACTTATAAAGAGCGAGAAGGGATTCAACTAATCACTGATCAGTCTTTAAGCGAAGATAAGTAAAACCGTGTCTCATTTGGGGCAATAAGACACGGCTTTACAAAACTATTTCGTTATAATATTACTGAAATCAAAATAAGATTTGATTTATACTAAAGTATTTACTTATTGAGATTTGTTCTTTGCTTGATTAACTTTCTCTGTTGTGGGAAAGATTTGGCGATCGTAGTTTGTACTTTCTTGGGTTAGGGCGATCGCACTAAAGAAAATTGCACTACCTACAGCCAAGGCTACCATCGGACGCTTAAGCAGGATAAAATCTCTGGCAATCCTAGCTAAAGGTTGGCTTTGGCGACGTAGCGCCGAAGAAATCATTATTTGTCTCCAAGTAAACGGATCGCGGACGTAATGACCGCTTTGGCAAACTACTAGCCGTTCTTGGCAATAGGGACAGCTAAACAATCCAATACACGTCTTAACTGGTTTGGGTGTAGCATTTCTTTGGCAAATTGGGCAAGTAACATAATGATTATCAAAGGTGTGTATATTCATTTACCTCGTCCGCCTAGTCCACTTAGTCGCTCTATAACAATAGCTATATTGAATTGGGATCACACTTAGCAGACTTTAAAATAAGGTCTGACATCAAATCTAAATCACACCTACATTGTATTACTATCAAGGATGGCTCAATGGTCGTAACACGAGTATAGCTAGATTTAGGTGAGGATGACTCCTCCTTAATGCTTGCGGGTGTGTCCATCTAACCCACAGAAACTGTGTTGTCTTTAGAAAGTAATAGCGTCAGACGCTGACTCGTACCTTACCTGCGTAGGCGTAAGCCCAACTTAGGCATCGTTGACCCTTAAATAATAATTGTCCCCTATTTAACCATTCTGTCCACAAAAATTTTGCCCAGTGACATTTTTTGCTAAAGCTTTATAAATCAAGCAAATAAAGTCTACTTGTCTGGTTGCTAAATAATGGCTCACAATAAGAAGTAACAGATAAAAACTTAAATTTTTTCTTACATTTACCCAGCCTCTCAATGACTCTCTTGCCTCCTACTCAACTAAGGAAGGTAACGGAACAACCTGCCTTTCCTACACCTTCCACCCGCTTAACCAATGTAATTAACCGTTTTCAACCATCCCCAGAAACCGTTGTGCTGTTTTTAGCTATGCTAATTGGCGGTGGTACTGGTATGGGTGTAGTCACCTTTCATTATTTAATCCATCTGATTCACCAGCTAATGCTGGAAAATTTGATGGGTCAAATCGGCGTTTGGGGTGCTTGGACTTTAGCTTGCGTTCCCACCCTTGGCGGATTAATCGTTGGCTTGATGCGGTGGCGCACTCAAGACTTTGGCCCGGAACTTTCATCTCTCATCGCCGCCTCTCAGGGAACAGAAATCAGGCGACCACTACGACCAGTTACGAAAATGCTGGCCGCAGCTGTTTCTTTGGGTAGCGGCGCTTCTTTGGGACCAGAGGGGCCGAGTGTAGAAATTGGCGCAAATTTTGGGATGTTGTTGTCTGTGATCTTAAATGTGTCTCAAGAACGACGACGTTTGCTTTTAGGTGCTGGCGCTGCTGCTGGATTAGCGGCTGGATTTAATGCTCCCATCGCTGGAGTATTTTTTGCTCTGGAGGTGGTGATGGGAGCTACATCCTTTGCCACTTCTGCTGTGAGTGTGGTGCTGCTAGCGGCGGTGGTAGCAGCATTAATTGCCCAAATTGGTTTGGGGACACAACCTGCTTTTGATTTACCTGTTTATCAAGTCCGCAGCCCCTTGGAATTACCTCTTTATCTTGGCTTGGGTTTAGGGGCTAGCTTAGTTTCTCTAACTTATACTCAATCAATTCGTTTGGTGAAAGCTTGCTTTGCTGGAAAGGTTACAGGTTTTAAATTTTTGGGGCGAATTCCTGAGCCGATTCATCCAATTATTGGTGGTGTTATTGTCGGCGCTGTTGCTTTGCACTTCCCACAAATTCTGGGCGTGGGTTATGAAACCGTGGAAGCAATGCTTCAAGATGTGGAGTTTCCACTCTACCTATTGGTTGTGCTGTTGGTAATGAAACTATTAATGACAGCAATAAGTGCGGGTAGTGGTTTTATTGGCGGTTTGTTTGCACCAGCGATGTTTTTGGGTGCTTCTTTTGGATCAGCTTACGCCAAAATTTTGGCTGTGGTATTTCCGGCAATTTGCGATCAGATGGCTGCTCCCCCAGCTTACGCAATGGTGGGAATGGCAGCAGTATTAGCGGGTAGTGTCAGAGCGCCGTTAACAGCTATTTTAATGCTGTTTGAATTAACCCGCGACTATCGGATTGTTTTACCGTTGATGGCAGCTGTGGGTTTGAGTGTTTGGCTAGTGGAAATGATTAAACCAACTTTCAACTCGAACTCTAATCTCCAACAGATTGGTCTTTCAGAATTGAAAGATGAACAAGCGGAAATCGTGCAGCAAATTTTGGTAGAAGATGCCATGCAGCCTTGTCCAAAAAAGTTACCTGCAACCCTTGGGGTGTTAGACGCAGCTGTGGAAATGATCCGCGATCGCACCCGAAGTGCTTTAGTAATTGATCAAGCAGAGCAATTAGTTGGTATCCTTTGTCTAGAAGATATTAACCGCGCCCTTGCCCTTTGGCAAACTTACCAAAATTCGCCAACTGAAATTCAAGATAATTTAACTAGTCAAACCCTCATAGACATTTGTACCACTGAAATCCTTTACGCATGGCAAGATGAACTATTATCTGAGGCTTTAGACCGGATGAATCTTAGAGGTTTGCATCAATTACCAGTGATAGCACGAGATCAACCCGATCGCATTTTAGGTTTACTAGAAAAAGAGCAAATTGCATTAACCTGCAATTTAGCCGTTACGCGCAAAGCACTGCGCCACTATTTACCAATCTTACCCACAACAGATATAGTCATTAGCAATTAGTCATTGGTCATTGGTCATTGGTCATTGGTCATTGGTCATTAGTCATTAGTCATTGGTCATTAGTCATTGGTCACTTGTACTGAGCGAGGCGTTGGCGTGGTCACTGAGTTTTGCCGTATCCCTACGGGGAAGCGAGCTACGCGTAGCGTCTGTCTGCGACACGCTGCGCGAACGCAGAAAAGTGCAGCCTCTCGTAGAGAAGTATTGGTCATTAGTCATTAGTTTTCACAAAGGACAAATGACAATTGACTAATGACCATTTATAGTCATTAGTTTTCACAAAGGACAAATGACAATTGACTAATGACCATTTATAGTCATTAGTTTTCACAAAGGACAAATGAC
>JBBSCU010000191.1:0-11227 GCA_038249935.1 Chroococcales cyanobacterium | reverse complement strand
AATGACCAATGACCAATGACCAATGACCAATGACCAATGACCAATGACCAATGACCAATGACCAATGACCAATGACCAATGACCAATGACCAATGACCAATGACCAATGACCAATGACCAATGACCAATGACCAATTAATTATGAGCATTACCCCTAAATCTGATATCAATTGGCAGCCACTAGCGTCATCGCAAGTTGACGCTAATGCTGCACCTAACTTTTTCGGTGAATTGGTACAAGAGACGTTGGCTTTAACTCGTCGCTTGTTTATTCAGTTGCAACGCCGTCCCTCATCCTTGGTTGCCGGAATTATTCAGCCAGTAATGTGGTTAGTCCTATTTGGGGCTTTGTTTCAAAATGCTCCCAAGGGTATATTTAGCAACACAACAAATTATGGTCAATTTTTGGCTGCTGGCATAATTGTGTTTACAGCCTTTGCTGGGGCGCTGAATGCTGGTTTGCCCGTAATGTTTGACCGCGAGTTTGGGTTTTTTAATCGTTTGCTGGTTGCACCGCTAGCATCACGGTTTTCCATTGTCTTTGCTTCGGCAATCTTTATCATCAGCCAAAGTTTGCTGCAAGCAGCGGTGATTGTAGCGGCGGCGGCGTTCTTGGGGGCTGGACTACCAAGTGCAGTAGGATTAAGTGCGATCGCTTTAATTGTCTTGCTTTTAGCTTTAGGTGTAACAGCCATCTCCCTCGGTTTAGCTTTTGCCCTACCCGGACACATTGAACTAATCGCAGTAATTTTCGTCACTAACCTACCACTGTTGTTTGCTAGTACTGCTTTAGCACCACTATCATTCATGCCTCAGTGGTTGCAGGTTGTGGCTACCTTGAATCCTCTCACCTATGCGATCGAACCCATTCGCTATCTCTATCTCCACAACAATTGGGGATTAGGTAGTGTAGTAATGCAAGCTCCTTGGGGAAATGTTACCTTTGGAGGGGCGTTGTTAGTGTTGTTTAGCTTTGCCCTTGTCGCCTTACTGAGTATTCAACCCCAACTGCGTCGGACACTTGCTTAAGATAAAATCGAGCAATCTTAGGGTCAAAACCCCATGAAAAAACCATTTTTACAAATTACTAGACTCTTTGTAGCGATCGTGGCGGGAGTTAGCTTTGCTTCCTTGCTCATGGCTGAACCTAGTTCGGCTCAAGTCACTCCAGCCGATGCTTTTCCCAGCGGTAGGACAACAGACCAAAATACCGATCCGTTCTCCCGCACGAACTCAGATAACTTCAATATGTTTGACCTGATTCATCAGGCAAATTTTGGGACTCTCAACTGGAATTCTGACCAACAGAACGAACAATTAGACTCAGCAGCAGCAGCCTTTAAAGCCAGACAACAAAAATTAATTCAAGGTCAGCAAGCAACCCCCAGCTTGCCATTGCTTGTACCACAACCAGTTACACCATCATCAGGTAACTGAATTCAAATAAAGAACCCCAAACCTTAGAGGTTTGGGGTTGAGACTTTAGTTATCAGGTAGAAAAACTACGACAGCCCAAGTGCAGCTAAAACATCGCTGGCATGGGTGGTGGTATTTACACTAGCGTCAACATGGCTAATTTTGCCGTTGGGGTCAATTACATAAGTGATGCGCTTGTCCACATCGAAAGCTTTGATGAGGGATTTGTCAGTGTCAGCTAGTAGGGGAAAATTCAAATCATATTTTTTGGTGAATGCCTGATGGGAAACTTCATCATCTGCACTGACTCCCAACACTACAACGTCTTTATTTTGATATTCAGGTTGGGCATCCCGAAAACTACAGGCTTGTTTGGTGCAGCCTGGCGTGTCATCTTTGGGGTAAAAATACAAAACTACTGTTTTCCCAGCAAAATCAGATAACGAGACTGTGTTGCCGTTTGTATCTTTGGCGGTAAATGCAGGTGCATCCGTACCAACTGCTAGAGGCATAATTAAGCTTTCCTGTTTCAGATTGTTGATGCACTTGAAATTTTACATTAATTTATAATGATTAAATATAATTACTAAAAAATCGTATAACTATACTTTAAGTAACTAATTTTGCTTATATAAGGTCGCTGGTACAAGAAAAAATATATTCTTAAATTAATCTTTCTTAGAAGAAAAATTGCTAACCATAAACAATGCCTGTTATTGATTCCCAAAACCCAAATATTTTTGTCTATCCTCAAAGCACAATAAAAAGAGCCGAGCGATCGCTAGTGTGTTCACCCTTTAATGTATCTTTATTTGAAGTCATGGGACATCAGAGTGTATCATTGGGTGCGATCGCCCTCGAAAATGGACTCAAGCAAGGCTATACTAAACGCCCTTTATCAGAATTAGCCTGTGATAACGCCTTGGGCTGGCTGATCCAAGTGGGTGTATTGCGGCGAGAAGTCGATGGACAGGGAATTACAGATAGTTATCGCCTCACTCCTTTGGGACGACAGTTAGTTGAACAATATCAGGGAAAAAATTGGCGAACTCCTTCATGGCGCGATCGTTTATCCGATGCTGTGATTCGTTGGTTGCGGGTACCTTTTTAGAATAGAAAACCAAAAAGTTAGGATTACGCAATCAAAGGGAATAATATATACGGAAACATCACATCTATTCATGAAGTCTTTACCATAATCATCTGACCGAAATTTGCTAGGTGGTGAGGACTAAGGAACAGAGACACAAAGAGGTACAGACGCAAAGAAATTATCAAATGCTCTCTTTGCGTCCCCGTGTGTACGTGTGCCCTAAAACTTCACCCTGGATCTGGAAAAACTAACTAATAACGACTATGAAATCAATTATGGTAGTGGGGACAACATCCCATGCAGGAAAATCACTTATAACTACAGCTATTTGTCGCATTTTGTCGCGGCGTGGCTGGCGGGTGGCTCCCTTTAAAGGTCAAAACATGGCTTTAAATGCTTATGTTACTGCCAGTGGTGGAGAAATTGGCTATGCCCAAGCAGTGCAAGCTTGGGCGGCGGGAGTGGTGCCTTGGGTAGAAATGAACCCAATTTTGCTCAAACCCCAAGGAGATATGACTTCCCAAGTAATTATCAAAGGTAGGTCTGTAGGCAAAGTGAGTGCCTCAGATTACTACGAGCAATATTTTGAACTGGGGTGGCGGACAATTGAAGAATCGCTACAGCATTTAGGAACAGAATTTGACTTAGTGGTTTGTGAAGGTGCCGGTAGTCCAGCGGAGATTAACCTCAAGCACCGCGACTTAACTAATATGCGGGTGGCAAAATATTTGAATGCGCCAACCATGTTGGTGGTTGATATTGATCGGGGTGGTGCTTTTGCCCATGTCATTGGGACTTTAGAGTTATTAGAACCAGATGAACGCGCCTTAATTAAGGGTGTAGTAATTAATAAGTTTCGAGGACAGCGATCGCTCTTAGATCCGGGGATAGAATGGTTAGAGAAACGCACAGGTATCCCTGTTGTGGGTGTTATACCCTACTTACAAGATGTGTTTCCAGCCGAAGACTCCCTTGATCTACTAGAGCGTCAATCGTCGTCGAATAAAGCCCAAACTGACCTCAACATTGCCGTCATCCGCTTACCAAGAATTGCTAACTTCACCGACTTTGACCCACTGGAATCAGAAAGTACAGTTTCAGTAAAATATCTTAGTCCTAAACAAGATTTAGGACATCCTGATGCCGTGATTCTCCCAGGTACAAAGACCACAATTGCTGATTTACTACTGCTGCAAAAAAGCGGTATGGCAGAAGCTATCCAACACTATGCCGCCTCTGGTGGCACAGTTTTAGGTATCTGCGGCGGCTATCAAATGCTCGGTCAAATCATCGCTGATCCAGAAGGGATAGAGGGACAAGCAGGGAGGTATCAGGGGTTAAATCTGTTACCAATTAGAACTGTAATTACAGGACAAAAAATTGCTCGTCAGCGTCAAGTTAGCTCAAATTATCCGCAGCAGGGCTTGCCAGTCAATGGCTTTGAAATTCACCAAGGGCGATCGCGCATCGAACAGCAAGGAATAGATCCTCAATCCTACCATGCCCTATTTGACGATGTTAATTTAGGTTTAGTAGATAGTTGTCAATCAGTGTGGGGTACTTATCTTCACGGGCTTTTTGACAATGGAGCTTGGCGACGGGCTTGGTTAAATCGCCTCCGTCAACAGCGGGGTTTAAAATCTTTGCCCACAGGTGTTGCTAACTATCGAGAACAGCGAGAGCAGATTTTGGATTCCTTAGCCACTGAAGTAGAGAGCCATTTAGACTTAACTCCATTTTTGTCTTAAGCTAAAGTGCATAAAAATGTCATTGGTCATTTGCAAAGGACAAAGGACAAAGGACAATACTAAATTAAATACGTAACATTGATGATTGTTAGTGTCCGCTTTTTACCAGATGATGTCACAGTAGATGCTGAGGTGGGAGAAGCACTCTTAGATGTAGCAGACCGGGCTGGGGTACTTATTCCCACCGGTTGTCTGATGGGTTCTTGTCACGCTTGCACTGTCGAGTTAGAGGATGGAGAAATCATCCGCGCTTGTATCACCGCAGTACCTCCACGCGAGGAATTGACGATTAATTTGTTTAGCGATCCAACTTGGTAATGTCGTCCCTGTTATTGACAAGGACTGAAGAAATTCAGGCAACTATTTCTCCCCGGATATTATCTGAGTACAAACAAGTCAATGCCTAAACAAAAATCTAATTATTGATTAGATTTTTTGAATTGTTTGTTACTGTGACGATCGCATTTTTTAAGAAAATTAGTGCCAAAGAAAATCCGGGAACTGAAGCAAATGCTTCGCCAATCAGGTTTTACAGAAGTCCCAGGAAAAGGCAGTCACACTAACTGGGTGCATCCTTTCTATACTGGGAAAATCACGATTTCAGGCAAAGACGGAGCAGACGCTAAACGCTACCAAGAGAAGGAAGTGAAACAAGCAATTGAGGAAGTAGAGGAGAAAAAAGAAGATGAGTAAGCTGAAGTACCAAATGATTATTCAATGGTCTGAAGAAGATAATTGTTTTTTGGTAGGATTCCCTGATTTTCCAGGACAACGCTGGCGCACTCATGGGGATACTTACGAGTTGGCTGTGGCAAATGGAATTGAAGCCTTAGAGTCTCTAATTATTGCTTACGAAGCTGTAGGTGATCCACTTCCAGAACCGACAGTAAGTAGAGTGCATTAACGCAATTTACTAGGTGATAACTAATACTGTACAATTTGCGCGATCGCAGGTTCTTTTGGTTTAAAATAGTATTTTTACGTATTATTACTGCTTTTTTACAACCAGATAATTTGTATATTAATTTATCACCTAAGTAAAATTTATGATTACCCAGTCTTCAATTCTAGAATTCCTTAGCCAAGTCGATGTCAAAGATGATTTACAGAAAGAGATCAAAGAAACAACTAAAGCGGCTGAAATTGTTTTAATTGCTGGCAAAAGTGGTTGTGAATTAACTTTAGATAACTTATCAAAACAAGTTGATTTATTGAAAAAGAAAAAAGAAGATGAGTCTGAAGCTCTTTCTACGCAAGAAATATTAGCTTTAGACTCCTTAAAGTATTTTCATCATCAAATTTTGGAAGAGTTAGAAAAGAGGGCGCTGTCACTAGAGGGGTGGCAATAGTCGCTCTTAGGCAGTAAGAAATAAAATGCAAAAGCTTTCTACTGCCTGTTTTGGCTATCTATATCAATTAGATTTAAGATTCAGCGCGTATTCTTTAAACCTTTCCAAATCAGCTTGAATCGTCGATTCAACTATCCGTCCCAAAAATAAGTTATCCATAATTTTGCCAATAATGCCGGGAATAGCGTAGGAAATAGTCATTTTGACAACGCTACCACCGTGGCGATCGTAAAAGCGAATCGCTCCCTGATTCGGCAAACCATCAACAGATTCCCATTGGATAATTTGGTTGGGAATAACTTTGAGAATTCGAGATTTCCAAGTAAATTCTAGACCGCCAGTTTTTAATTTCCAAATAGATATATCTGGATTATCTGGCGAAATTTTCACCGAATCAATCCACTTCATCCACCGAGGCATTTGCTCCAAATCAGCCCAGAGGCTCCATACTAAATCTATGGGAACCTCTACATCTACCTGCACAGTATGCTCTAACCAATCTGACATCTGTCTTCTTCTTCCTTTGCGTTCTTAGCGGTAGCCTGAGGGCAAGCCACTGCGTGTCTACGTTAATTCTTCTTCAAACTCTCCAAAATCACTTTTGCCGCACGCCGTCCAGAAACAGTCGCTCCTTCCATGCTGTCGATGTAATCTTGCTGAGTATAACTCCCTGCAAGGAAGAAGTTATCTACTGGTGTTTTTTGGTTAGGGCGGTAGGCATCCATTCCTGGCGCTTCTCGATAGAGAGACTGAGCAAGTTTTACCACACTGTACCAAGTCATATTTAGCTCCCGTGACGAAGGAAACAGTTCATGGACTTGCTTGAGGACGTGCTGTGCGATCGCTTCATTACTTTGGGCAATAAACGGATCTCCCGGTGTTAGCACTAGCTGTAACAAAGACCCCTGTCCTGGGCGATAATAATCAGCAGGGCTAGTCAACGCTAAATCGGCAAAACAAGAAAAGTCAGCATCGGCTGTGTAAAGTAAATTATCAATTCCAGCCGCATGATTTAGCTGTTTACGTTGCTCTCCATCGTTCAGTTCTGTTACCCAACCATCGAACCGTAACTGCACCGTAGCCACTGGCACTGCATCTAGTTTGTAAATATTGTCAAATTCTGACCACTTACGCCACTCGTGGGGTAGGATGCGTTGAATTCCTGGAACATCACAGGCAAAAACGTAAGCATCAGCAGTGATAGTTTCTACTGTATCACCCTGGGCGACTAATATACCAGTGACGTGGGTTTGTTCGTCTAACTCAGTAAACTGAATTTCCCGCACTTGCCGACGCGTGTAAACTTTCGTACCTCTGACTTCCAGATATTCCAAAATGGGCTTATGCAAATATTCAGATGGAGAACCTTCCAGCATTCGCAAAACTGACGCTTCAGTTCTGGCTGCAAATAACTGAAATATCGTTAACATACAACGGGCAGACATATTTTCGCAATCAATAAATCCCAGCGCATAGGCGATGGGGTTCCATAAGCGTTTGATGCTGCCATTACTCCCACCGTGACTGCGGAACCAGTCAGCAAAGCTAATTTTATCTAATTTGCGGATAGTTTTCATCGCCCCATTAAAGTCTACCAATCCGCGAACTATCGGACTAGTACCCAAAGCGATCGCATTTTGCAATTTATCCTGCAACGATAGTTGGGAAGTGGTGAAAAATGCTTTTAAGCCATTGAAAGGCGCACCTGTAATAAAGCGAAAATCTAAAGCACCAGTCTGTCCCCCTTTGTTTATGAAAGTGTGGGTATGTTCCTTGAGGCGTAAGTTTTCTAACACCCCCACTTTCTTCATCAAATCAAATAATTGGTAGTAGCACCCAAAAAATACATGCAGCCCCATTTCTAGATGGTTGCCATCTCCATCAACCCAACTGCCAACTTTACCACCCACAAACGGACGAGACTCAAAAATCTCGACTTCACAACCAGCATCAGCTAGATCTACTGCGGTTGCTAGTCCAGCCAGTCCCGCACCTACGATTGCAACGCGCATTCCGTCGTTCCCTTTCAGTTTCTTTACAGATTGTAACTGGGTTAGTGTCGGAATTTGCTACTTAATATCAATTCCACCAGTATATTAAGGCATGGGAATGTCGATACGAAAACCTATTTGATCACTTCTTTTAGTCCCGGCAAATTACTAGACGCGAGAAAAATCGCGTCTGGATCAGCTAGACAAATTTTTGTCCATCGCAGTGGACTCAAAAAAGTATCATGACTATTTTTTTGATGGCAAAGCAGTTATCTGATAAGTTATGAAAGCATCTTCTTACCTGTTTATATCTTTGCTGTCGTCGGAGACAGGCAAACTTCTAATCAGTTCACGAATCACATCAGTTGCCGGTCTACCTGTTTGTTGACAATATTTTTCTAGTTTTTCCGCTTCCTGTGTTGCGAGATTCACTGTTATGCGTTTAACTGCCCATTTTTTATTTGTCATTATCATGCTATTTGCTGTATATTATTTAGAGCATCGAAAGCGTTTAACTAAAGAGGGAACCGATAAGATTATCAGAGTTTGTCTCAGGAAACAAGTAATATCATTAATATTAAAAATGTTTGTTTTGTCAAAGTACTCACCATTTTTTAAAAAATTAACTGCCCATTTTTATTTGTCATTATCATGCTATTTGCTGTATATTATCAGAGCATCGAAAGCGTTTAACTAAAGAAGGAACCGATAAGATTATCAGAGTTTGTCTCAGGAAACAAGTAATATCATTAATATTAAAAATGTTTGTTTTGTCAAAGTATTCCCCATTTTTTAAAAAAATCAAAAAATTACACTTTATTTGTTACTATTGTGACAGTAGAAAAAGCAAATAGTTGCTTTTGAAGATAATAAACACAGTAACATCATGAATTAAGCCTAAAAATGAAATTTTATAAATGAATTTGAGACACCTATTGTTGACTCAATCAAGATTTCCAAAATTTATTCTTCATTGAAAGCATTTGACTTTCTCCCTTAACCAAGTTCTCCAAACCCACTAGCAGAGAACATCTAGTATAAGACCTCAAAATAAAGCTTTAGAATCACTATTATGCTGAAACGCTGGCTTACAGGCGGGTTGCAATGAAATATGTAGGTCGTGGAAATGACTTAAAAATAGGCAAAGATGCGATCGCTCTAGAGCAAACACCTATGTACACCCATTACTGTAACTAGTCAGCTAATAGCTACTTGAACGGTTATGAATTTTGGCTTTCTTCGATCAAGCTAATAGCTTTTCCGTACTAATTTTGTAACTAGAAAAAATGGGATAAGACTCAGTTTTGTGGGTGTAAAGAACTAAGGTTTTTTGGTAAATTTTAACAGCATTGTCTGTAATATCACACAGATTAATGAATCCAGAATAAATATGATGTTACTCAGAAGTGTTGAATACTTGTTTTTCCTTTGAGTGTTAGCTATCTTATGCTCTAGATCACAGTTTAACGAGTATGTGGGATTTATTTCAACGATTAAAGAACCCAGGATTTGATCTAGATATCTCCACTTTTGCCAAAGCTAATACTCATCGAAATCAAGAACTATTTCAGAATATTTATCAGCAATTGAATAAATTAGTTGATGGTAAAGGTCACAATAAATTACATAATAAGTACGCAATTTATCTGATTGATTCAACAATTAGGTAGTAGTGCATAGTAATGATTTAACTTCGTAAACTAGCGTTATGGTAATGGACGAAATACCAGACTGACTCAATGTGGTTGTCAAGCGATTTTGAGAATGACAATTTTTAACAATGTTTTTCGAGTTGCATTTAGGGAAATGCGTAGTTAATGTGTTAAACGGCACTTACTTAATATTACTATCTACTAGTATCTGCCCACTTGACGAGAAGTAGGCATACAAGGCGGGAATTCAGTCATTTGCGCCCCTGAGTTCTTCTAAAATAGCTGCTAAGACTTGATCCCCCCAACCCCCTTAAAAAGGGGGGCTAAGAATGGGTCTATTTCCCTCTTTTTAAGGGGAGCCAGCGCGGTCTTGGGGGTTTCCCCCATGAGTGACTGGCGTGGATTAAGGGGGATCTTTAAGGGCTATGTATCTTAACCGAACCGTATTGCACCAGCACCCAATGTACAGATAAGTTGATAGAGCGATCGTTTAGCAGCTATATTGTCATAGGAGATTACAAACGATATTCATAAAACAGTTTTCCCCATAACTACCTTCATTTCAAATCTAGTAAACCTTCTTCTTTCAATTTAGGATTGAAGCGAATTTGCATTTGCAAACCATGCACTTCTAGCAATTGCGTTAAAATTTCTGCTTCTACTCTCCGGGCGACATTTTTAATAATTTTCATTTGTGCTAATTCGTCATTAGCTGGATTTTGATAATTTGCCTGTTCTTCAGGTGTCATTACCACTTTGACATCAATGGGATGAGTCCATTTTTCTTTATTATCTCTATTTCCCGATGGCACGCTGCCATTTTCAGCAATCCAAGCATTCTCAATATTTTCTAAAACTGTGCGACTAGGGCGTTCAATAGTTTGAACCTTAACCAATAACATTGCTGTGGTTGACGTACTAAATGCTGCTTGAGGCTGAGATAAACATCACGGGAATACCCAACAAATTGCAGAACTTTTTTTTGGTCAAAGATAGCATATACGCCGATTTTACCCTGAAATTCTTCAGGTAGTTGACCGCGATCGCCAATGTAAGAAATGTATTCTAGGGTTGCTAAAGAAAAAATATTTGTTTCAGGAGTCATACATCAAATATAAAACTTGCTATTTGCCTTCGTAATTGAGAATTGCTCATTAAATAAAAATTATTTTTAAAATTACTCATTACCAAATTTTTGGTAAATTGCACAAAGGCGACCAGGTTTAAAAATCTTAGCAATAAACATGAAATTTGGTGGAACGTTAATGATGATATATTCATCAGATTCATGATACTTTTCAAATTCTACTGGCATTCCTTTACTGGTGGTTATACTATAAGGAACTGGCTGGAAAAGTAATTCTGTAAATTTAACTTGTTCACACTGCGACTGTTGACAGACTTGGTTTAAAAAAGCAACGCTTGTCAATAAATTGAACAGAGTTTCTTGAAGCTCAGGTTCGAGAGTGAAACTGCAATCAAAGTTCTGAACGATTTTAAGGGGCATTTTCTGTATAGCTAGTTTTTAACGACTAAGTGATGATAGAGGATAGTCAACATTTTGCACATTGGTCATCCAAAAGTACTGGTCAACAAAGCCTACCTTTTTGAGCAGTTGAGCTTTGTAAAAAATTATCACTTTAAAATCAGCCTATTAGATTGTGGGACTTCTGTCAGCTACAAGAGGAAGCTAACATGATTAAGAATCTTGAACTTTGGCAGATTTTGTAGGAATAGGTGACTTCTCGTCAATGGTGTGCTGAAAAACTCAGATATTGCACTTATACCATTTCACTTTAATAATGTTACAAATGCGTGGGTAGGGGTTTAGCATTGCTCATAGGTGTCAACTTAACGTGAAAGCTTACTCTGATAAGAAGAGTGAAAATTTTTCCATGTACCGCCTAGCTTTTCGATCCCCCCTAACCCACGCCAGTCACTCATGGGGGAAACCCCCAAGACCGCGCTGGCTCCCCTT
>JBBSCU010000190.1:0-11285 GCA_038249935.1 Chroococcales cyanobacterium | reverse complement strand
CAGTAACTTTATTGCTTTTAACATATCGTCTCAAGATAAGTTTCAGAAAAATCGAAATGTACAGAGTTTATCCGAAGTTTCGCCTGTAGGTAAAATTTGGGACAAGCACAGAGCTAATACTGATAAAGTCTTGCATTATTATGCTAAAGCAGACGAAGATTATTTTCAGCAGTATGCTTGGCGGATGAGAATGTGTTCCGAGTTGCTGAAGTTTCAATTAGTGCCAGACGAATCGGAAGGTATTCTCAAGTTAAAGTTATTAGATGCGCGATTTTGTAGGGTTCGTCATTGTCCAGTTTGTCAGTGGCGGCGATCGCTCATGTGGAAAGCAAGAGCTTACAAAATTCTCCCACAGGTTGTCACTGATTACCCCAAGCACCGTTGGCTGTTTGTTACTTTAACTGTAAAAAATTGTCAGATTGAGGAACTCAGGGAAAACTTGGATTCGATAAATAAAGCATTTAAGCGATTGACTGAATTGAAGGCATGGCCTGCCAAAGGTTGGGTGAAGTCTATCGAAGTAACTAAAGGTAAAGATGGAGTCTCAGCACACCCGCATTTACATATTTTGGCAATGGTACCGCCTTCCTATTTCAGTCATGGCTATCTTTCTCATGCCAAATGGGTAGCGTTGTGGCAGCAGTGCTTACGGATTGATTACCAGCCCGTTGTTCATACTAGCGCGATGTCTGGCGACAAGCCGCTTCGCGTCTACGCAAAATATCATAATCCTTCACTACTCATCCCAGAAATTCTCAAGTATCAGGTGAAAGAGTCAGATTTGGTGGGTGATAGAGAATGGTTTTTAGAGTTAACCCGTCAACTGCATAAAAGTAGAGCGATCGCTGTTGGGGGTATACTCAGGCAGTATATGCGCGAATTAGAAGAGAAAAACCAAGACCTCATTGATGAAAGTGAAGAGACAGATGAGGTGGATGGGGAAAGTTTGTTTTTTACATTTTAGGATCACCCTCTTCTAGAACTACTTCGATATAAGATGCTGCTTCTAGTGGATCTTGGAGATGTTTAACTAGTCCTTCGTGATAGCTTACACTTCTAGGCATTATCTCCACTCCTATAGTCTTTCCAATATTCCTGAGCTTTATCAACATCTTATTTCTGAGTGCTTTTATCTCCACCACACAAAAGAATAATAATTATTATCTCTTCTTGTCCAAAGTATATGCGGTAGCCTAGCCCATAGTCGATTCTCAATTCAAAAACGCCTTCTCCAACTGACTTAGAATCACCTAAATTACCATCTTCAACTCGGTCAAGTCTGGCTCTTATTTTAGCTTTTGCTCTTCTATCTCGCAGAGAATCAAGCCACTCATCAAAAATATTTTTTCCATCTACTGTCAGATAATTCCTAATTTCTCTTGGTCGCCCTTCCATGATTCTTTGGACTAGTCTATTTATAAATCATGAAATAATTCATAGTTTTCTCGTCGCCAACCTTTGAATAACCAACTCAGCCGCTAAATGTATCGCTGCTTTCATACTCGTAGCATCAGCAATTCCCTTACCTGCAATATCAAACGCTGTTCCATGATCTGGTGAAGTCCGAACGAAAGGAAGACCAATAGAAGTATTAACTGCCCGATCAAACGCCATCAACTTCACAGGAATTAAGCCTTGGTCGTGGTAAAGTGCTAGATAAGCATCAGCAGGATTTTGTACTAAAGAATTTCCGTACCAAGCTTGACCAGGTTTAACCCACATCGTATCTGGCGGTATCGGCCCATCTAGCTGTAATTGTGGACGTTTTTGCCGCTCTTGCTCTAACCAGGGAATTAACCAATCCTGTTCTTCATGTCCAAGTTGTCCCTGCTCGCCACTGTGGGGATTCAAACCTGCGATCGCAATTCTCCCATTTTCTATACCAAAATCCCTCTCCAAACACTCCACCAACAAATCTAATTTCTGTGTCAATAACTGCGGTGTCAACGTATCAGCTACTTGACGTAGGGGAATATGTGTGGTAGCAAGTAAGGTGCGTAGTGTCCAATTAGTATGGGGCGATCGCGCTACAAATAACATCCCAAAACGGTCAACACCTGACTTTTGTGCTAAAAGTTCCGTTTGCCCTGGATAATTATACCCTGCGGCTTTCCAGGCAGATTTAGCGATCGGCCCCGTGACAATAGCATCAAACTTACCAGCGAGTGTTTGAGCGATCGCATATTCCATATACGCAAAACTAGCCGCACCACTGGCCGCATTACCTATTCCTGGGATAATTTTACCTTTAATTTCCCCATCTAATTGCACATCGCTGACTAACAACTCGTCTGGATTTGCCAAAGGTGCTAAATTCTCAGTTAAATTCAGTTTGTGATAAGTCTGTGCCAGCAAATCCGTGTTACCTACCACTGTAACGTCATATTTTTTACTAATTTCCGGCTCTGCTAAAGCTTTCAAAATCACCTCCGGCCCAATCCCCGCCGGATCTCCCAACGTCAGCGCCAAACGCGGACGATTTTCTTTGCCAAAATTTACTAAATTAATTTGATACATAAAATCTCTTCATAATTATTATTAAGTTTTCCCAATTTATCTGTCTCACCCTCTGCCAACAGTAGGGATTGCCTCCCAAACCAGTAAGGATTACCTGCTAAACTAGTTTAAAATTATTTACACAGGTCTAATCCTACAGCAACTATTGAAAAGCTTCTGGTAGACCTAGTTTACACACCACTTTGCATAAGGAGAATCACACCAATGGGCGGCGAACTTTTGAATGCAGCTCTATTGTCTTTCGGTTTAATCTTCGTGGGCTGGGGCTTAGGCGCGTTATTACTGAAAATTCAAGGCTCAGAAGAATAATAACAGACGCGATTAATCGCGTCTGTTATTATTCTCCCCACTCCCTTTTTCATCCAAATGGGAAAAAAGCTTGTCCTTTAACTGGACAGCGATTTTCCCATGAGTCTATCCAGATAAATTGATTTTCTGAGAAAAGATGTAAACTTTTGTTTACATAGGTTATCCTGATAACATTCTTTTCATAAAACATTAAAATTTATTACAACCCTCATGACATTATTAATCGTCGGTGCAACTGGCACCTTAGGAAGACAAGTGGCTCGTCGTGCTATCGATGAGGGGTATAAAGTACGCTGTCTTGTTCGGAGCAGTAAAAAAGCAGCTTTTCTCAAAGAATGGGGTGCAGAACTCGTACCGGGAAATTTGCGTTACCCGGAGAGCCTAGCGGAAGCATTAGAAGGTGTAACCCAAGTTATTGATGCATCAACATCTCGTCCTACAGATTCACTGAGTATCAAACAAGTGGACTGGGACGGCAAAGTAGCATTGATTCAAGCAGCAAAAGCAGCGGGCGTAGAGCGTTTTATCTTCTTTTCGATTTTAGATGCTGATAAATATCCAGAAGTGCCGCTAATGGAAATTAAGCGGTGTACAGAACTCTTCCTGGCGGAGTCAGGCTTGGATTATACCATCTTGCGGTTAGCTGGTTTTATGCAAGGGTTAATCAGTCAGTATGGGATTCCGATTTTGGAAGCACAGCCAGTTTGGGTAACAGGTAATTCTTCTCCCATCGCCTATATGGATACTCAGGACATTGCTAAGTTTGCAATCCGTGCATTGAGTGTGCCCGAAACGGAAAACCAAACTTTTCCTTTAGTCGGCACTCGTGCATGGAGTGCAGAAGAAATCATTAACCTATGCGAACGATTATCTGGAAAAGACGCTAGAGTAACGCGGATGCCAATAAACTTACTCCGTGCCGTGCGGGGCTTAATGCGGTCTTTTCAGTGGGGATGGAACGTAGCGGATAGGCTGGCGTTTACAGAAGTATTGGCTAGTGGTAAACAATTAAATGCCTCAATGGATGAAGTATATACAGTTTTTGGCTTAGATCCGCAACAAACCACAACCCTAGAAAGCTATCTACAAGAGTACTTCAGCCGAATTATGAAGAAGCTCAAGGAGTTAGACTACGAGAAAAATAAAAACAAGAAGCAGAAACCTAAAAAAACTCCTTTTAAACAGTCTTCAAAAGCCAATAGTCAATAGTTATTACAAAACACACATTAGTCATTAAACTCTAGACTCTGGACATTTGACTTTAGATTAATGACTACATGACCAAAAATGTGTAAGGATTACATAATACAGAGAATCGCCTAAACTTGGATATTTAAGTGTGCCGAAAGCAGGCATTATCTACAATGACATCAAACCGATAGCGGGTCGTGTCGCTATCGAGTTGAAAGACAAGCTAACCGCTGCCGGTTGGAATGTATGTATAACATCGAGTATTGGTGGTATACTGGGCTACTCTACCCCGGAGAGTCCCGTATGCCATACTCCCATTGACGGTCTGACGCCCCCTGGTTTTGACTCGGATATGAAGTTTGCAGTGGTTTTAGGGGGAGACGGCACTGTTTTAGCAGCGTCTCGTCAGGTAGCCCCCTGTGGTATTCCACTGCTCACAGTGAATACTGGCCACATGGGCTTTTTGACAGAGACTTTCCTGAATCAGTTGCCCCAAGCATTAGACCAGGCAATGGCAGGTGAGTATGAAATTGAAGAACGAGCCATGCTCACCGTCAAAGTATTTCGGGGAGATTCAGTGCTGTGGGAAGCCCTCTGCTTGAATGAAATGGTGCTGCATCGGGAACCTTTAACCTCTATGTGCCATTTTGAAATTGTCATCGGGCGTCATGCACCAGTTGATATTGCGGCGGATGGTGTGATTGTTTCTACGCCTACGGGTTCTACAGCTTACTCATTGAGTGCTGGTGGCCCAGTTGTTACCCCAGGCGTACCTGTTTTACAGCTAGTACCGATTTGTCCCCATTCCCTAGCTTCCAGAGCATTGGTATTTCCAGATACTGAATCAGTCAACATTTACCCAGTAAACATTGCTCGGCTGGTGATGGTGGTGGATGGCAATGGAGGATGCTATATTTTACCGGAGGATCGAGTGTATTTGGAGCGATCGCAATATAGTGTCCGATTTATTCGTCTGCAACCGCCTGAGTTTTTCCGAATTTTGCGAGAAAAATTAGGTTGGGGTTTGCCACATATAGCTAAACCAACTTCTGTAGAATTACCGTAGTCATTTGTCATTTGTCATTTGTCATTCTCCTTGTCCTCTTGTCCCCCACTCCCTAATTTGCTGATTTCCTTCCAGAATTACTAATGTAGGGATGGTATTTGGAGGTAGTTATTAAGATTGCATCGGGGAATTAGATGGCTGATACCTGAACGTGCTAAAAGATTCTTAGCAGCGTGTCAAATCAGGATTGCTCCATCACTCAAAACTCGTAAATGCACTTTTAACTGGTGTAAAGATTTTTTCTAAAATGTCTTTACAATCCCAAATCCAATATCCCAAATTCTTATGACAATTGCTCAAAGTCCCTGTGTTTTGGTGATTGAAACCGATGAGAGCCTAGCAAATCAGCTTTCTTGCGATTTGCAAGAAGCTGGCTATGAATCAATTTTGGCTCATGATGCGACGAGTGGTTTGCAATATTGTCGCGATCGCCAACCTGCTTTAATAGTTTTAGACCGGATGCTAGCAGGAGAATCAGGACTCTCATTGTGCAAAAATCTGAGAAGTAATGGTATGCGATCGCCTGTGTTGATTTTAATGGCAAGGGATACAGTTGATGATCGGGTAGCTTGTCTAGAAGCTGGAGCGGATGATTACATCCTCAAGCCTTACCGTTCAGAAGACTTTCTGAAGTTAATTCGCCTCTACTTAAAACCCGATGTAGATACCACCGAACAATTGCGCTTCGGGGATTTAATTTTAGACATAGCAACTCGCCGTGCTATACACAGTGGACGGGCAATTGACTTAACAATGAAGGAATTTGAACTATTAAAATTCTTAATGGAACATCCCCGTGAGGTATTAACCCGTGAACAAATTCTGGAAAATGTTTGGGGTTACGACTTTCTCGGTGAGTCAAATGTAATTGAAGTATATATTCGCTACTTGCGGCTAAAAATCGAAGATGAAGGTCAAAAGCGCCTCATTCAAACAGTGCGAGGCGTAGGGTACGTTTTAAGAGAATCCTAGTACACTGTGGTAAAAGTTTTCTTACCTTTAATAAGGGGCTTAGGCCCCTTGTCTAGTTAATTAAGGTATTACAGGACGATTGAAGAAGAATTCAGAATCAATACTTCTCTACGAGAGGCTGTGCCACTTGCCGAACTGCTCAGTAAGTAAACATCCTACAGAATATCCAACTGACTCCTGACTCCTGACTCCTGACTCCTGACTCCTGACTCCTGACTCCTGACTCCTGACTCCTGTTTCGACAAAAGGCGTAGGTTTTCTAGCTTAAATTCTGTAAAATTGAAATCTAAATTACAAAATCAAAAAACTATATGAGTGGCCAGTTAAGTTTGTTCTCAATGTTGCTGAGTATTTTTTTAATAGGCTGTTCTGTCCCAACAACAGCTAAACCTCCCAGCCTCACTTCTGCTTCTCAAACTCCAACACCAGAGAGTTTAGGTCAAACACTACCAATTTCTGCTAAAGCCATTGTGCCTAATGGCACAAAGATTCAGTTAGAAGTAGCGCAGACACCAGAACAGCAAGCGAAGGGATTGATGTATCGCCCAGCTTTACCAGATGACCGAGGAATGTTGTTTCCGTTCCCTTCAGCACAACCAGTTAGTTTCTGGATGAAGAATGTGCCTGTGCCCTTGGATATGGTATTTCTACAGAATGAAGTAGTTAAATATATTCAGATTGCTGCACCTCCTTGTACTAGTGAGCCTTGTCCTACCTATGGACCCAATACACCAATCGACAAAGTGATTGAACTCCGGTCGGGACGATCTGCTGAATTGAAGTTGAAAGTAGGCGATATTGTCAAAATTGAGTTTTGAAACTTAGGTACTCTGTAAGTATAAAAATTTGGATCTTTGCTTTGTTAAGAACCTATACTATGGAAATCTATGTTATTTTTGTAAAAAATGTCACGTTTTGTGGTACAACAGTCATCTATAACGCTACTATTTGAAAATTGTGGTAATAATGTACGATACTACTGTCTCCAAGTTGGAATTGCAGTTTTAAGGTTTGGTCGCAAAAACATTCCCTTCGGCGTAAGTGCAAATAATCGCTAATGAAGGAGTGTAGACTATGGAATATTTGTTACAACATATGTAATTAAATAAAGCACACAAGTAAACAAGATGGAACGAATTTAACTAGGTAAAAATGCTGCTTGAGAATCGAGCAGATGGTTTATAAAAAAACTTCTATTTTCCAGACCCTCTATGATCAGCCTCTCTTTAAAGCAGATCAAAGAAACCGTACTGGGGTGTTAGCCGATAACGACACACTGACAAATAAAATACTAGCTACCGAGCAATGGTGAACTGATATATGACAATACACTCTGCACAAGGAGGTGAGATACAAATGTCACCATCAAAATATTCTCGACTGATTCATTTTTTGCAAGAAGATTTGGCAATTTCTACAGCATCATTGGCGGTAGTGCTTCGGCATCGGGAGCAAGATCCAGGTCCTTTGACAATGATTCTTTGGCAGTATGGGTTGATTACTCTAGAGCAGTTAGAACAAATTTATGATTGGCTGGAGACGGCATAGGTAAGCAATTCAAAATGTTTGTGTAGCATCTCATAAGGAAGAAACCCAATCGTGCTAGTTTCTTGACTATTGATTGGATACAGATTAATAAGATTAGCTTATAAGTAGTTGATTCAAGAGAATCGAGGCGTGTTACATTGACTCTATCTTGTACAAAAGCTGATATATAGGTCTATTGACTCCGACGGTTTTGACTCATTTACATACAAATCAAAAGAGCGAGTTAAATTATCAACTCGCTCTTTTGATTTAGTCCTGAGTACAAATAACAATACTCACCACTCATGACTCAGGATTGAGTAAATACTTTAACTGCTGCCGCTACACCAGATCCAGAGGTGAAGTCTTCGTAGCCAAGCTCTGTTAAGGTAACTTCTAAGGATGCTATGCAGCTGAGGATATCGCGATCGCTCACAAAGCCCAAGTGACCAATGCGGAAAATCTTATTTGTCAGATGGTCTTGACCACCTGCTAGGGCAATATCAAAGCGCTTTTTCATAAATGACCGAATTTTATCCGGTTCAATTCCCTGTGGTGCTACAGCCGTAATCGCCGGACTAGCGCAACTATCTGCTGCCAACAGCGGTAAATTTAACCCTTGAATACCGGCGCGGGTAGCATTTTTGAGTCGTTCGTGTCGAGCAAATATTGATTCCAAGCCTTCCTCTTTCATGATTCCTAACGTGGTGTGCAACGCTACAATCAAGTTCACAGGCGGAGTAAATGGGGTTGTATTTTTGGCTGTGGCTTTGCGATATTTGCCTAAATCTAGATAATATTTCGGTAATTTCGCGGTTTTGTAAGCTTCCCAAGCTTTGGGGCTGACAGAGACAAAACCTAATCCAGGGGGAATCATATAACCTTTTTGGGAACCGGAGGCGACTATATCCAAACCCCAAGCATCCACAGGTAAATTGAACGCACCTAAGCTAGTCACAGCATCAACGATAATTAAAGCTTCACCATGTTCTTTGACGTGGCTATTAATGGTTTCTAAGTCATTCAACACACCCGTCGAGGTTTCGCTGTGGGTGATGATTACGGCTTTGATTTGCTTTTGGGTATCTGCTTGGAGTTTTTCGGCAAATACTCCTGGGTCTAGGGGTTTTCCCCATTCCACCTTAACTTCTTCTACATTTAAACCGTAGGCTTGACCGACTTCTACCCAGCGTTCGCCAAATTTACCATTAGAACCAACCAAAATGCGATCGCCTGGAGAGAGGAAATTAATTATTCCGGCTTCTACAGCACCTGTACCGCTAACATTCAGCGTCAGCACATCGCTTTGAGTTTGGTGCAGCCACTTGAGATTTTCCGTTACCTCTGCCAATATGTTGCTAAATTCACTGGTGCGGTGTCCAATCGGATGCTTGGCTAATGCCAGTAATGCAGCTTCTGGTACTGGGGTTGGGCCTGGAATCATCAGCATCAGCTTATCGTTCATGTGTGTATCCTAAAGTCAAATAAAAGTCAAAATTGTCGGAAGTTCGTTCCATCTGGTAGCAAATTCTAGATATTTATTTACAAATTACACTCAGTTTGTCACCAGTCTTGTTGTATATTTTCCGAATACATAGGAAAACTAGGTGTGAGTCAATGATCGCTCAGCTTGACCTTTGCAATTTATACGAGACTTCAACTCAGATAAAACCTCTGTTCTAGGCAATCTTACCACACACTTATACGTCAGGTTAAGGCATCTACTTGTAGGGACACAGTATTGCTATGTCCGTAGAATCTGTTGTATCCAATTTTTATACTATACTTACAAAATTGCTACAATCGTGCTTAGTCTTGTTAGTTACCATTCACGATGAGTCGTTTTTAACTAGTGTTCAGTTCATAAACTGTCACTCACCAGATCCCCGGTATTATTGCAAAAGAGATATTCTTAATTAGTGCAAGGAGTGATACCATTTCACTAAATGTTTGTTACAAGTTATCCCCGCAATGCTTCCTCCTCAGGGAGAGTTGCAGATTTCAAATGTTACATCAAACGAGTGAGTTGGTATAAGCTTTTACGGGAAAGCGCTTGAGTGAGCAAAACTCTCAGGCGCTTTTTCGTGTATAAATAAAGCAGTCCAACTCTCTGAACGATAATACAGATGTTTTTAAATACGCATATACCAGAGAAGGAAACTACTGTTACAATTCTCTTTAATATTTGTGCGATCGCATCTTAGTATCTCAAGTTTGCGCCTTCCATCAAAAACTTTTTAAGTGGCTGAACGTACCACACGAATTAGTCTTCCTTGCAACGGTTCTTCTGCTGTCACAGCCTCATCTATCCGTGCTGCAAACTGTTCCCAATTACGATTGTTCGTGCAAACAATAATACCGAAGTGGTTAGAATCACGACGATGCAAACGGATAAAATCATCTCTGTTGATAGTCAATATTGAGCGTTTTTGACTTGCAGCAAATGCCAGTACTTCGTCATCAGCTAGACCTTGGTCTGCATTTCCAGCTTCTTGAACTGTCAAAACATCATGCCCCAAAGCACGTAATAATTCCACAACTGGAAACGGAAACTGCTCATCTGCGTAAAACCGTGCCATCGACTAGGCTACCTCATTACGCTCAATTGCTAATTCGATTTCATCAGGATAAACTTCTGCATATACCCAAGCATTAGCTAAATCTGTAGCTGTAATGGTTGGATAGCTCGTTAAAAGGTCAGCATTACTATATCCAAGACGGCGAGCTTCCACAAGTACCCAGATGGGAATACGAGTTTTAGCGATGCGAGCCTCTCCACCACAGACTCTAGGAGTTTTCTCGATTCCTTGCCAATTGTTGCCAAGACTTTGAGCAAGTAACTGTATAGCCCGCAATTTTTCACCAGGACTGAGGGCAAGAAGTTGTTGTTCTAACTCTTTGAGTGTCATGGATGTAGATCCTCTGATGTTTTGTCAGGCTACATTTACAATTTTATCAATTGCTAAGTAGAGCATTTCATTAATTCATAGCGAATTCTCCGCGTTTAAATTTAACCCTCAATTCGCCACAACTTTACGCAAAGTCGTACTTAACTGACTACAAAATTTACTAACTTTCCAGGCACCACAATTACCTTTTTGATCTCTTTACCCTCAATATAACGCTGGGCAACTTCCGATTCACGGGCGTATTTCTCCAACGCTGCTTTATCTGCTTGCGCTGGTACTTGAATCGCGCCGCGAGTTTTGCCCATAATTTGAATCACTAAAGTAATTTCATCAGCTACCAAAGCAGCCGGGTCAAATGATGGCCAAGTTTGAGTGTGAACTGAATCACTTTCACCCAATAAATGCCACAATTCATCAGCAATATGTGGTGCAAAGGGTGCTAGCAAAACCACCAAACTCCGAATACCTTCTGCGTAAATCGGGGAATTTTTCCCGTCAGAATCAGTTAAAGCATTACTTAACTTCATCAATTCGGAAATAGCTGTGTTGAATTGATATTCGTCTTCCACATCTTCCGTCACCGCTTGAATAGCCGTGTGAATCGCGCGCCGCAATTCCTTTTCTGCCTTAGTTAAATCAGATTGGGCTTTCTTACGAGATACCCCAGCCGCAACATAATCTGTTACCAAACGCCAAACCCGATTTAAAAAGCGGAATTGTCCTTCCACATCGGCTTCATCCCATTCCAGGTCTTTTTCTGGTGGCGCTTTAAACAAGATAAACATCCGCGCTGT
>JBBSCU010000189.1:0-11335 GCA_038249935.1 Chroococcales cyanobacterium | reverse complement strand
TGTGGTGCAATCAACAGGCGCAAGAAATTTTGGATCTGCAAAGGTGGCAACCAGGACAGGTGCGCTTGTTAATAGAGTTGGTACGGTCTTACGAACTCGACCATTTAATTGAACAAACTCGTGATTGGCAAAAATCACAGACGCGGGAGTGGGTATTTCACCCTTCGTATGATAATGCGATAGAAATATCTACAATAAAATCTTTAACTTTACGGGCATCTAGCTTGCCTTTACCTAATGGACAAGTAGGAGTATTTTTAGAGAATCGTCAACCCCTATTAGATATAAATCAAGCACACGATCGCTCTTTTTCCGATCTAGCGCACGAACTTAGAACACCACTAACTTCGATTCGCTTGGTTGTGGAAACTTTACAAAACCGTTTGGAGCCACCTTTAAATCGCTGGGTTAACCGCCTAATGCAAGAAGTTGATCGGCTGATTAGCTTGGTGCAAATCTGGTTAGAACTTACCCAAATGGAAGCAAACCCCAGCATTCAATTACAAGTCAAAGCGGTGGAAGTGCGATCGCTAATTGCATCTGTTTGGGAAACACTAGAACCTCTAGCACAGCGACAAAATCTGTCTCTTGCTTATTCTGTCCCAGAAAATCTTTGGATTAAGGCAGATCCAGCCCGCATTTATCAGGTTTTTCTCAACTTGCTAGACAACAGCATTAAGTACAGTCCTTCTGGTACAAGCATTCACGTCCAAGCAAAAATCCTCTCACCCAATAATGGAGGCAATGCTCCTCCAGTTCTTGAAATAAATCTTATTGATTCTGGAGTCGGGTTTTCTGAGGCAGATTTACCCCACATTTTTGAGCGATTTTATCGGGGAGATAAAGCGCGAACACATTCCCCCAAAGATAGTAATTCCATAGGGGCGATCGTTGGCAATGGTTTAGGTTTAGCGATCGTTCAGCAAATTATTCTCGCCCACGGTGGTTCAATCAAAGCGATGAATCATCCAGAAACTGGTGGAGCTTGGATGCAAATTCAATTTCCTGAAGTTATGGCAAATTCCCTAAGCGAAGACTATAGTTAAAAATATCTTCACCTTTGAGACAACAAGCGTGAAAGCTGTTTATTATAATCCAAATCCTCAAAGACCCCAACTAGCGTGCGCCATTAGGCGCTTAGAACGGGATGTATTACGCATGGGAGCTTTGGTAGAGCAATCATTTCGCCTTAGCCACCAAGCGTTATTTGCTCGTAACCTAACAGCAGCTGAGGAACTTCCCCGATTAGATAAAAAGATTGATCGCTTTTATAGACAAATAGAATCAGACTGTACGACGATTATGACGCTGCAAGCACCTACGGCTCAAGATTTGCGCTGCTTGAGTGCTTTTATGCAGTTGGTGCGAGACTTAGAGCGCATTGGTGATTATGCTGAGGATTTAGCTGAGATTGCAATTAAAATCTTTCCTTATGCGCCTCATAGGTCTTTACCAGATATTGAAATTATGTCCCGTCACGCGCAGGCAATGTTAGCAACTAGCTTGGTGGCTTTGGCCGATTTCGATGAAGTTGGTGGGCTAGGTTTAAAGCGCCTGGATGATACTGTAGACGATGCTTACGATCGCGTTTATCAGACTTTAGCTCAACAACGGGATGTGCCAGGTGTAGTTGAGCCAATTATACTGCTGGCATTGGCGATTCGTTGTCTAGAACGCATGGCAGATCATGCCACTAATATCGGTCAAAGGGTAGCATATATTGTCACCGGTCAACGCTCTTAATTGACGATTTAGATTAGTCCACAGGCTAAAACTACTGGCTCTATAAATAAAGGCTGAGGACTCAGGCTTGCCATTAGGCTAAAAATATTGAAAATCTTGTCTACAGATAGAACCTGGAAATACAGGCTGAACGACTCTCAATACGGTTCAGTTAAGGTTATTTGATGAAAATAATACATCCCAAAGACGCGATAAATCGCCGTCTCTACGAAGGGCTGATTATTGTAAAGACGGCGATTTATCGCGTCTCTTGCCTTAACCGAACAGTATTGGAACAACTCTGCCGCAAATTTGGAAGGCGGTAGACTTATCAATGGGCATTAAGGTAAGGGTCAAAGACGAATCGCAAAAATTCGGAATAACGCTCGATAGCAAAGTAGGAGCGTTTAACTCGCTAACGCTACGCTATCCGCCAGTCGTAGAGAATTCATTCTGACTCCTGACTCCTGACTCCTGTTTGATAATTAAAAATAAGTTAATTGAATATTTTACTAAAAGCTTACCTATTCTTAAACTTGCACAATTAAAGTAAAAAGCAAACAACTGAAAAATTCCTTTCTATGAGTGTAGATGATATTACTAACTAAGTGCCTCAAGCTAAAAGTTGTTACTATCGGAAGACTTTGAGTTGGTTGCTATCACGATCTCGATCTCGAAAAAATTAGAATCTCAAATATATAAACAAAGTAACCTTTGATATAAATTATTATAATTTTTTAATAATTTCAATAGTTAGATTCCCTGATAATTATGTGGTTACGGTTAATGATGTATTCCACAACTCCTACTTCAAACTCTTCTCCCGTGTCAAATAGCTCTGCTTTAAGAGGACAATTACCCCAACATTTATTTAGCCGTCGGGAAGTAATTCCACCTCGGAATGATGTAATTTGGCGTATTGAACACGGTGCAGTTCGTACCTTAACATGGAGTGAAGATGGAACATTCATCACTCTTGGTTATTGGGGACTAGGGGATTTGATTGGCTATCCTTTGTCTAAAGTCAAGCCCTACCAGATTGAATGCCTGACAGGGGTGGAAGTGAGCATTGTGCCGCCTCATCTGTGGCATCAAGATTTCAATGCCTTGTTGTCTCACATTCAACAGGCGGAGAATCTGTTAAGCATAGTGCATCGTAAACCAACGTCACTACGTTTATGGCAGTTTTTGGTGTGGTTAAGTGAAAAATTTGGACGTGATGTAGATAAGGGTAAGCTGATTGATCTAAATGTCACTCATCAGGATATTGCTGAAGTGTTAAATACCACGCGAGTAACAGTTACACGGCTCCTACAGCAGCTTGAGGAAGAAGGAATAGTTTTGCGTCACAAACGCCGGATTATTTTGCGGTTGCCAAATAAAATAATTGAAAATTATAGTTCAGCAGCATACTGATCTGACTTGTGTTAATCGCAGAATATGAGGTATAATCATCTCTGTGATTGTGTGTAAAATCCCCGAAAGTAAAATGTTTATCAGCGTTTTACCATAACTTGGATTAATTTAGGTGTGAGTGAAAATAAAAACATGACAAAACAGTTCTGGAATCTTCTTAAAGTCAGTCCGATTGTTGTAGCTTCTACATTTTTCGTTGTAAATAGCGCCTTAGCTGCTGAAGTCAACGAACAGGGAACAAGTGTTGCCCAGTTATCTGAAGCTCAAGAGTCTAACAACATCGGTCAGGTAACATCAGTTTCTCAGTTTTCGGATGTGCAACCCACAGATTGGGCATTCCAAGCTTTACAATCCCTAGTTGAGCGCTACGGCTGTATTGCAGGTTATCCCAACAGTACCTATCGTGGTAATCGTGCTTTGACCCGTTATGAATTTGCTGCTGGTTTGAATGCCTGTTTAGACCGGGTTAACGAACTGATTGCTACAGCAACAGCTGATATGGTAAGCAAACAAGACCTGACTACCTTACAGCGCTTACAAGAAGAGTTTTCTGCTGAACTAGCAACCCTGCGCGGTCGTGTGGATGGACTAGAAGCCCGCACTTCTGAGTTGGAAGCTAATCAGTTCTCTACTACGACCAAGCTGGAGGGGGAAGCAATTTTCAACGTGTCTCAGCCTTTTGGTGAACAAAGAGCTGATACGGATCTTAACCCTAACAATAACCCCGACTTAGACAGTAACACCGTTTTTGATGACCGCGTTCGTTTGAAATTGTTAAGCAGTTTCGTCGGTACAGACCGGTTGGAAGTCCGTCTGAATGCTGGCAATATCATTTCCAACGTTGGTAGTGCTGCAGTCGGTGCTGTACCAGCTTTTGGTACTGGTACTAACATGACCCGGTTGGGCTTTGACGGTAATACCACGAACAACGTTAGCATCGATAAAGCCAACTATGGTTTCAACTTTACTGACACAGTGCGTGTAAAAGTTGATGTTACTGGTGCTGAATTATACGAAAACGTCACTAACTTTAACTCTGACTTTGCTAGCTCTGGTAGAGGTGCTCTCTCACGCTATGGACGTTTCAGCCCTATTTATCGTCAAGGTCAAGGTGGTGCTGGTGCGACTGTTACCTTCAATCCTACTGGTCCACTAACCTTGAGTGCTGCTTATCTAGCTAGAACTGCTAACGACCCTGCTGTTAATAGCGGGTTATTGAATGGTGATAACGCCATATTTGGTCAATTATCTTTCAAACTCAACAAAGCCTTAAATATTGGTGTAACCTACGCCCGCACCTATCAAGCTAATACTCTAACTGCTACTGGTGCTAATACTGCCAACAGCCTCTTCCAGGGTACAGGTAGTAGTTTTGCCAACAACCCCTTTGGAGCTGGTGCTCGTACAGAATCCAACAATTACGGTGTACAGGCTAGCTTGCAATTTAGTCCTACACTGGTTCTTAGTGGTTGGGGAGGCTACACAACTGCTGATTCTGTAAGTGGTACCAACGTTGGTACAGACGCAGAGATTTGGTACTGGGCTGGCTCACTTGCTCTGAAGGACTTTGGTGGAGAAGGTAACGTCTTAGGTGTTATTTTTGGTCAACCACCCAAAGTTACTGGTGGTAGCATCAAAGATGTCGCCGCCAATGTTAACTTCGACGACGATACCTCTTTTCACTTAGAGGGTCTTTACAAGTTCAAGGTTTCCGATAATATTCAAGTTACCCCTGGCTTGTTGGTAATCTTCAGTCCAGAGCATAATAACAACAACGATGCCATTTATGTAGGTACTTTGCGTACTACCTTTACCTTCTAGAGTTGGTAATGGGAAATAAAGTTCAGATTTAGATAAACAAAAGCCCACCTTGAGGTGGGCTTTTGTTTAGATTTTTCAATATTAGGAGAAGCATCATCATAGTCTACGCAGTCGCAGATTAATAAATCCACAATTCGTCTGAAAAAAATTAGCTATGTAGGATTATAGTCTGGCTGATTAGATATATTATTTGGGGAGCGATCGCTACTCCAAGCCCACCACACACAACCACAGTGGCAATGATAAAACTCCTGCCATTTGCGACGATGGTCTTCTGTAAGCACAGGCGATCGCCGATTGAGCCAAACTTTTTCAGCTTCTAAGCTACTTGCGCGGCAGCTAGGACAACAAAACTCATAGGCATGGATTGCCTTATTAGTCCATTCAGGTGAAAGGGTAGCAAAAGCGTCCATGTCGTTACAAGTTTAATTTCAATGGTTATCCAAAACTTTGAGGTTTTGAATTTGGGGGCAAACTGTTACCATAAAATCTCGCCACACTATCAAACTGCTTAATTAATATTCTTATGGCTTTGTTTTGTCTTATTTAAAGACTGCAACAGCATCTTACAAATCAAAGGTTAACACGAAATTGATATATAAAAGAGCAATTTTCAAATGACTATTTACTTTTATAAGGTTTGGCAGCCTTATGGCTGTTTTTCTAACTTTTCTCTCCACGAAATCTATATCCAGGGTACTTACTGGCCAACGGTTGAGCATTATTATCAAGCGCAAAAGTTTGTAGGTAGCATAGATGCAATAATTATACCTGTTATCCATGCCGCAGCCACCCCAGAAGAAGCTGCTGCTTTGGGAAGATGTAGCGATCGCCAACTCCGTCGAGACTGGGATTTGGTTAAAACTCAAATTATGCGAGAAGCTGTACTCAAAAAGTTTCTCACTCATGCTGATATTAGAGAAGTTCTTTTGACGACAGGCGATGAGATTTTGGTTGAGGATTCTTCAACCGATTATTTCTGGGGCTGTGGTGATAATAAAACTGGTCAAAACCATCTCGGTAAAATCCTCAGAAGTGTGCGTGAAGAAATCCGTAAGTTACTATCTTTAACGGTAATTTACGAGTAATTTAATCAAAATAGTTACATTCAACATAAAATCAGTAATTAGACGGAGAATGTTAAAATTCTTCTAGTCAAAACCTTTAAACAAGTCGCCAATAATTAGTTACTTATTTGAAAAAATCTTAATTAATTGATTTAATGGAGACAAATGGTAAAAAAATTTTAATTAAAGGCAATTATTAAGGCATAGTTTGAGTGATATTACTGTAATGATTTAATAGTTGAGAGTATAAGATTAATACGTGTCAATAATTAAAGTTTTATTAACTTTACATATGTAGAGGATCTTTAGAAAGTCTTTAGTGATACACCCAGGCGGTTTAATACCTCCCTAAATCAAGGATACTGGGTAAAAAATCCGTAAAGATTCTGCCCACAAGAGGCGAGTTTGTACCAAAATCTTCTTAGTTTTCAATCTCTTTTATGAAAATCAAGGGATGGTAAGTAAAAATTCTGATCAAAGATAATTATAAACAATTTTTATACTTCAATCTTAGTACATATAAGCAATGACATTTACCGATAAACTAAAGGGGTTGCAGCAAAGCTTAGACCAAGAAAGTTTACTGCACAGGATGACAACACAGATCAGGCGATCGCTCGACCTCCAAGAGATATTAACCACTACTGTTAGTGAAGTGCGTTTATTTTTGGGTGCAGATCGGGTAAAGGTGTATCGTTTTAATACTGATGGTAGTGGTGAAGTTATTGCTGAATCTATTTATGAGCAACGTCTACCATCCTTATTGGGGTTAAACTTCCCAGTTAATGATATTCCAGAAGCCGCCAGAGAGATGTTTGTGTTAGTAGGGCAACGTTCGATAGTGAATGTGGCAAACGAGAAGATCGGGTTATCGCCTCTACATTCAGAAGAAACTAGCAAACGTCTAGAAACTAATATCTACTATCGGCAAGTAGATCGGTGTCATATTCAATACCTAAAGGCAATGGGCGTGCAGTCTTCGTTGGTAATGCCAATTTTACACTCCGACCTTCAAGAACAATCGGCAAAGCCTAAATTGTGGGGATTGTTGGTAGCTCATTACAGTCAACCGCGAGAGATTGTGAAGCGGGAACTAAAAGTATTGCAGGAAGTTACCGACGAAGTAGCGATCGCGATCGCTCAAAGTAATCTACTCACTCAAGCCGTCGCCAAACAAGAGCGAGAAGCTTCTATTAACCGAGTAACCACACTATTGCATAAGCTACCGACAATCCAATTGCAGAGAGCGCTAGAAGAAGTTATTACTAGCTTTGGTGGAGTAGGTGGTAGGCTTTACATCGAACAGAATCAGGAACTATACACCTCGGGCGACCAGCCGAAACTCCCCTATGAGTCAGAAAATAGTATTATCGAACAGCATCTCATCTGGCAAAACTGGATAGCTGAGTGTAAGCCAGGTAATATTTGGACAATTGCCAACCTCTACGAAGAACCACGTTTGCGAGTTTTGGCTTTAGGGTTTCGTTCTACTCAAATTTGCGGACTTATGGTGATTCCCCTACATTACCGCGAACAATTTGTTGGTGTATTAAGCATTTTTCGCCCTGAATTTAAAACAGAAATCTTGTGGGCGGGACGATGTGAAGAAAATCGGCGACAACTGTTACCCCAGCTTTCCTTTGAGCTTTGGCGAGAGCAAAAAAGGGGGCAAGCAGCTGAGTGGAAACCGGCAGAAATCTCATTGGCGCAAGCTTTATGTGAGCATTTCTCAATGGCAATTCAGCAGCAGCTAATGTATAAACAGGTACAATCCCTCAATGCCAACCTAGAATTGCAGGTACAAGAGCAAACTGCTGAACTCGAAAAATCATTACTGATTACCAAAGTACTCAAGCAAGTTACAGAGCAGATTCGCCGCACATTAGACTTGCAGACAACTCTGCAATCCATCGTTCGGGAAGTCCGTCCTCTGCTCAATTCAGACCGGGTGCTGATTTTTGAACTGAAGAGTAACTCAGTGATTGTGGAAGAAATTAATGGCAATTGGCAGTCCGTTTTGGGATTGCATGCACCATCAGAATGTCTTCCTGAAGAGTATACCGCTCTATCTTTTCAGGGCAGGGTACGGGCAATTAACAATGTTTCAACAGATGCTTTAAGTGATTGTCATCGAGAGTTTTTGCAGAGTTTGCAAGTGCAAGCAAACTTAATAGTTCCAATTAATATGGGTATGCAACTATGGGGCTTGCTAATTGCCCATCAGTGTGAGGCTCCCAGAAATTGGCAGGATGCAGAAATTGATTTATTGCAACAGTTAGCAGATCAGGCGGCGATCGCTATTCAACAAGCACAACTCTACGAACAAACCTCTCACGCCGAAACTGAAGCTAGAAATCAAGCTACACAGTTAGAGCATACCTTACATGAACTCCAACAAACACAGGCAAGATTAGTTCAGACCGAAAAAATGTCCGGTTTAGGACAGTTGGTGGCGGGTGTCGCCCACGAAATCAACAATCCCGTTAACTTTATCTACGGGAATCTGTGCCACGCCAGTAACTACGTTGAACAACTGCTAGAAATTTTACGTCTCTATCAGCTACACTATCCCCATCCCCATAGTGAAATTATCGCTGCGATTAAAGTGAGCGATTTTGAATTTTTGGTAGAAGACCTGCCAAAAATCATCACCTCAATGCAAGTAGGAAGCGATCGCATCCGCTCAATAGTGCTGTCATTACGCAATTTTTCTCGCTTGGATGAGGCTGAAAACAAGCGTGTTGACATACATGAAGGTATTGACAACACCTTATTAATTTTGCAATATAATCTGAAAGCAAATGCTGATTTTCCAGGCATTCAGGTAATTAAAGACTATGGCAACATCCCAGCCGTGGAATGCTATGCTGGTCAAATGAATCAGGTATTCATGAATATTCTCAGCAATGCCATAGATGCCCTGAGAATGGGGACTATGGACAAGGAGGACAACTCGTGCCCAATACCCACTATCCAGATTTCCACTAAAATCTCACTAAACAACTCTCGTCTGTTGATTCGTATTAGTGACAATGGGGCTGGAATGACTGAAGAGGTGAAAAAGCGAATTTTTGACCCATTTTACACTACCAAACCTGTGGGCAAGGGTACAGGATTGGGACTGGCAATTAGCTATCAAATTATTGTCGAAAAACATGAGGGAATAATGGACTGCATTTCAAAACCAGGCCAAGGTACAGAGTTCTGGATTGAGATTCCCGTCAAGCCTCCAGCCAAAATAGTTAACTAGATAATGCTTGTTGTATTTTAAAGAGAAGTTCGAGATAAGCTCTTCTATGGGTGTAAGATTATACGAAGTGGACTAGCGAGAAACATTTGAAATAGCGCCTTATGTCAATTATTGCGCTTAGAGCGTGGTATCTACAGGATTACGAGCCGATTCCAGAACTGGAAAAACGTCCGCCAGACATTCGCTTAAGCAAAAAAAGCTTGCTGAGATCAGCATTGCGAGCTGATTTTTTAGAAGAAACGGACGAAGTTAAGAAATCAACTTGGTTTGGGCGCTATCTGGAAGGGGAAAATATTGAATTTTATGTTGAAGGTAGTGGTGGCTATTGCGTCGCTAACATTGACTTAATTAGTCATGAAATTTATTTTATCAAACAAGCAGTGTTGGCTCAGTTAGAACCAACTATTTTTTTCTGCTATCAAACTGAGTATGCCGCAGCTACTAATATTCTGAGAGAGGAACTGCGAAAAAGTTTGGATAGTTTAAATTTGCGATCGCGCCTTCCCCTAACATTAGTAGAATCCTCTCGTCCCAGTGGTGCTACTATCCGAATTAACCGTATAATCATGCGAAAAATTCGTAAGAGTTTATTATTCATCGCTGACACCACAGCCATTGCTGTTATTGATGATCAAGAAACTCCTCAACTAATTCCCAGTCCGAATGTCTGTATTGAAATTGGCTATGCTATCCAAAGTAAGCGATCTGAACAGATTTTATTAGCGCAAATGCAACGCCCAGACTTTGAAGGGCAATTTTCCTTTGACTTACCCACGCAGCAAATTTTGCAATTCCAAGACAGCACAGAATTGAATACAATCCTGATAGGGACGATTCAAAACCAGTTAGCACGATTCAAATTGTTTTTTTGAGCAAGATAAAGCGCTCAACTTGGACGGATACATCAGGAAAGGCTAAGGGTGAAATAGTACCTGTGGTTAGTGTCAGTTCGGTTTTGTATTCCCCATTTTTGGGGTCACGAAATACTTTTAACTGCGGAGTCTTCAGGTTGACAACCCAGTATTCAACAATACCAGCCTCAGCGTAGATATCTTTTTTCTCACCTAAATCTTTGCTCAGTGTAGCTTTGGAGAATTCAATAACCCAGAAAATATCTTCTGGGTAAGGATGGTGTTCTAGGTAGACCTCACCTAAAGGTTTGACAATTGCAACATCGGGAGCAGGTTCGGAATTGTTGGGTAAGGTAATGGGTTTAGCATCGCGGATTTTTACCCGTTTACCGAGCAGTGTGCGAAGATAATCAGCTGATTCTGTGTTGTAGTAAGCGTGAGGTTCTCGTTCTGGGGGCATAACAATGAGGTCGCCGCGCAATAGTTCAATGGGCTGATCGTCAAAGATACCTGCTTCTATTGCTCGGTGATAACGTTTAATTGTCCATTTATAGGTAGTTACGGTCATAACCCTTATTTAGCCTTTTTTCTACCAATTAGACATTCTTGTTTAGTTTGATTTGAGAATGAAGCACTGGCTACCTGATCAGACATTGTTGCTTATTACTTTATTAGGACTTACGCATTCATGAATTGCCTTAAAATAACTGAATAGGCTTTTTTTGCAGCTTGGAACTAATCGAGCTTACCCGATCAACCACAGAAATCATGTATTTATAATCTGGAACTTGCCCATTCGTTACATACCCCACTTCTTGAGCTAAACTAGAAGGCGAATCACTCATGACTTTGCGGATAGACTCTTGACGGTTACGTTCTACATTCGGCCCAATCAAGACTACACCTAATGGTACATAGTGAGGATCTTTAAATAGTATGCGGAATTCAGTTGGGGCCAACTGTGAACCGTGGAGACTCAATTCAGCCTCCGATACAGCACAGGCGATCGCTTTTCCTTGAGCCACCAATTCCAGCGCCGCTTTAGGTGTGGGGGCAAACAGTATATCAGCCAATGTTATACCATAAAGATTGTAAAGGGGAAAATAATATCCTGTTGCTGAACCTAACTGTCCTAAAGCCACTGTTTGACCTTGTAGCTGTTTCAATTCGGTTATCGGACTGTCTTTACGAACAACGAAGATTGAACG
>JBBSCU010000188.1:0-11345 GCA_038249935.1 Chroococcales cyanobacterium | reverse complement strand
TCTCTCTAGATTTAACAAGATTTAATCAAGATTTTGTTTTTCTCCCAGCAAATTTAATAATAGTTTTTTAATTTAAAAAATAAATCATATATTATATTTATTTTATTGATAAATAATTTAATATGCAAATACCAATATTTAGGTTCTGCGACAAACATAGCAGAAGCACTGACGCTCGACCCAAGTATTACTAAAAAGATTTCTCGCCTGCAAATTATGGGCGGTGCAGTCTTTGTTCCAGGAAACCTTAGAGAACACCTTGACCCTATATTGAAACAAAACCTAGTTTCTGAGTTTAATATCTGGATTGATCCGGTAGCAGCACAAAAGGTATTTTCCGCAGGATTGCCAATATATTTAACTCCATTGGATGCAACTAACCAAATTGGGTTTACTCGAGCAGATCAAGCCGCATGGAAAGCAACTGGTACTCCTAATAGCATTCTGGCATCACAATTATTGGACTACGCTCTGACAAATATTTCTGGAAATGATCCGTTGATTCCTAACCCAGCTTGGGATTTGGTCGCAGCTATTAACCTGAGTGAGCCATCATTTTGTCAACCTACACCGCTGTACATAGAAGTGAATACGGATGGAAAACCAGAGGTCAACCAGGGTCAAACTGCTGCTATTCCTAATCAACCACCGAATACTAATGTTTGCTTAAATCCTAGTTTAGCTAACTTGCCATTTACGAGCCAAGAGTTATTCTCGGATCAGGCTAAACCCCACTATGTCCCAGAACCTAATTCAGGGCTAGGGTTGTTGGCTGCTGGTGCTGTGAGTGCTATTTTGTTGCGAAAGCGTTTATATAGGCAAACTGCCTAGAAATTTTGGAAGGCGTTTTCGTTCAGGAATTATTTCTTTAAAAGAATTATTAGTGAAATCTGGATTTTAACTAAAGTGCGATCGCTATTTACGCTGCGATCGCCCACACCAAAGAAGTAAATTGTATCTACTCAGGTATGGGCGATTTACTCTACGAATTAACTAGACACAGTAGATAGTTGGTGCTGAAAGAAAGCTGATAAAACTCTCTCGGCTATTTGATCGCTAGTTAAACCTAGTTCTGTCTTAGATTCATTGGGTTCAGCATGATCTACTAACACATCTGGAACACCAAATCGCTTCACAGGAACTAGAATATCTGCATCCATTAAGGCTTCAGCGATCGCACTACCAAAGCCACCCATGATACAGCCTTCTTCCAAGGTGATGACGCGGCCAATTTTCTTAGCCAAAGGCAAAATCAACTCGGTATCCAAAGGCTTAACGAAACGGGCATTAATTACAGTTGCTTCAATGCCATGTTCACTGAGAATTTCAGCAGCTTGCATTCCTGGATAGACCATTGTTCCATAGGCGACGATTAACACGTCATCGCCAGTGCGGAGAATTTCGCCTTTGCCGATTTCTAAAGGTTCCCAACCTTCTTCCATCAAGGGGACACCGTAGCCATTGCCACGAGGATAGCGCATTGCGATCGGGCCACTGCTATGGTTAACACCAGTTACTACCATGCGTTGGAGTTCTGCTTCGTCTTTTGGCGCCATGATTACTATGTTGGGAATGCAACGCAGATAAGCAATGTCATACATCCCTTGGTGGGTGGGGCCATCAGCTCCGACAATTCCTGCCCTATCCAGGCAAAAGAACACTGGGAGGTTTTGGATGCAGACATCATGAATTATTTGGTCGTATGCACGTTGCAGGAAGGTAGAGTAAATGACGGCGATGGGGCGCATTCCTTGAGTTGCAAGTCCCGCAGCTAGAGTGATGGCGTGTTGTTCAGCAATACCGACATCAATATATTGATCGGGCAGTTTTGCTTGAAGTTTGTCTAAACCTGTTCCTGTTGCCATCGCCGCAGTAATGCCAACGATTTTCGGGTTTTGTTCGGCAAGTTTTACCAGAGTATGAGAAAAGACTTTGGCATAAGCCGGGGGTTTGGGTTTGCTGGAAGGAATTGCTTTACCAGTTGCCACGTTAAAGGGGCTTTGGGCATGGTAGCCAACTTGGTCTAGTTCGGCAATTTCATAGCCTTTGCCCTTGATTGTTGCCACGTGTACCAAAACTGGCCCGGATATCTGATGTGCCTGTTGGAAAGTGGCAATTAATTCTTCTATATTATGCCCATCCACTGGCCCAATATAGGTAAAGCCAAGTTCTTCAAAAACTGCACCTACCTTGGGGACAGCCAAGCGCTTCATACTTTCTTTGATGCGTCCGAGTTCGGGAGACAAGGATTCACCAACAAAGGGAATTTGCTTAAACTGCTCTTCAAGATTATCTTTGATAAACTGCACTGGTGGACTGAGGCGCATTTTGTTGAGATAACGAGGAATTGCGCCCACATTCCGAGATATGGACATATCGTTGTCGTTGAGAACAACTAACAGATTAGTTTTTGGCAAGTGTCCGGCATGGTTGATGGCTTCTAAAGCCATACCCCCAGTCAGCGCCCCATCACCAATAACAGCAACAGCTTTAAATTTTTCTCCTTTCAAGTCTCGCGCTAAAGCCATGCCCAATGCCGCTGAGATACTCGTAGAAGCGTGTCCAGCGCCAAAGTGGTCAAATTTGTTTTCACAACGTTTAAGATAACCCGCAACTCCATCTTTTTGTCTGAGGGTGTGGAAGCGATCGTAACGTCCTGTAAGGAGTTTGTGCGGATAAGCTTGGTGTCCTACATCCCAAATCACTTTATCTCGATCTAAGTCCAGTGTTTGGTAAAGCCCTAGTGTTAATTCTACAACACCCAACCCTGGCCCTAAGTGTCCACCATTTACTGCTACGGTTTGGAGATGCTTATCTCGAATCTGACGGGCAATCTGTTGCAGTTGGCGAACAGATAAACCGTGCAATTGATTAGGATGGGTGATTTCGCTCAGATGCATATTATAGGGTTTTCCTCTCTAAATTCTAGTTTCAGTATCTTGATCTTCCCACGGTCGGGTTATTCACATAATCAGACTCTTACATTGTTACTAAGTTGTAGTAGAAAGTATAACTTCGTAATTGATTATGGTGGGAAATTTGTTATTCACTAACAATTTGTCAAAATGAGAATTAAAAGTTTGTAATCAAGTAAACTAATAACACATTTGTCAATAAGTAATGGTACTTAAAAATAGTTTAAAAACCGTATATAAAACTGAGTTTTTAACGGGCAGTTTGCGTAAATTTCTTCAGTGCATTACTTATTTTTGCTCTTTAAAGCTAGTACAAATAAAATTTAAACATCTTATTTCTAAGTAAATGTCCAGCATAATTGCTGCTAAATATTTAGCAATTGTTTTTTCTTATCTTCCGTATCATGCAGGTAAGCTGTCAACTACACGTTACGATCGCAAAGGTGCAAAAATCTATTTTAAGTAGTTTGGATGTTTTTTGGGTAACGCTTGCTCTTAACTCAAGCTTATATCTTGAGAAAAGTGGTATAAGGTGCATACTAAGCGATCACAACTTCATGTGAGCGCTACAGACATATATGTAAAACTACCCCATTACTCTATTCAAATTCAGTAGTTAATTAGTAAATAAAGTTTTTTAATGAATTAAAAAACTTTATTAAATTTATTGCATAAATGGTAAACAACATGGCGATAACTATTAAAGTACATAGTTTATAAATGAATATGTGCAATAAATTTAACGCGATTATACTGACACATGGAGGGAAATAATGCCTACGTACAGCGCTAGCGTGCAGAAAAGAACTTCAGGTACAAAGGAATACTGTTCTGGTAATTCACAAAAGCTAGCTACCATTAATTGTATCCCTGGTCAACAAGTTCGCGTCAGGCTTGATACTAATGAATATGCGCTTTACACTCTAAAGCAAACGCCCCAAGAGATTTCAGAAAATATAGTCTGCATGACAGACACAGGACGATCGCGTTTAGCAGCAGTCTCATTCCCCTTCAATGTTACAGTGGATTCTGAAGTAGTTCACCCAACATATACTGACGCACAGGCAAAAGCTAATAGCGAGTTTGTCGAGCGTTTAACAGACAACGGCACTCACATTGGACTCGTTGCGATCGCTCCCCACGGTGGTAAGATTGAAGAGGGAACTGACCTACAAGCAGAGTGTGTGGCTTCTGTACTTGCTGATAAAGGTGTATCTTCTTGGCGTTGCAAAGGTTGGAAACAAGGCGGCGATGCTTATGATCGGTGGCACATCACATCTACCGATATTCACGAAGCTTCATTTCCCCTGCTGAGTAAAATTATTAATCGTGAATTTAGCTATGCAGTAGCTTTTCATGGCTTCTCTCAAAATAAGATCCTGATTGGTGGTGGTGCTAACCTCTCACTCAAGCTAGAGATCCAACAAGCAATCCAGAATGCTATTGTTGGTAGCGGTATCAGGGTAGAGATTGCTACTCCAAAGAGTCCATTCGATGGCGATAATCCTAGCAACATTGTCAACCGATTGTCTAATGGCAATGGCATTCAAATTGAGCAGTCTAAAACGGCGCGAATATATTATTGGCAGCAAATTGCCGATGCTGTCGCATCTATCTATAACTCCAAGATTTAATCCACTTGTTGTAGAATTGCAAAAGTCAATCAATGTACATTGCTCGTTTAGATTTACAGCTATTTTCAGGTAAATAGACCACGCGGTAGGGGTTTAGCATTGCTAAACCCTGACGACAGATGTGGTTCAAATATATGAAAACTGCTGTAAGTAGATGCGATAAATGAAACAATGTACATTGACTTTTTAAGCTAGGAACTATTTTCTACTTGCTAAAAGCATCCTTGATGCTATCAACAGTACGTTCAACAGCATTCTTTGTGTTGTCTACTGCTTCTTTAGTCCGAGACGCATCTTCATTCGCTCTTTTCTCAATTCGAGCGGCATCTCTCTTGGCTTTGCGTTCAACAAAACTACCATTGTTATCTGTTACTTGGTCAACTTTATTGGCATTTTTGTTTGCAGTTTGCTTGACTTTATCTGCCGCATCATCGATAAAATTCTTGGCTCGTCCAGCATCTTTACTAGTTTTCTCTTGAACTTGATCGCCCACGTCTTTTGATGCAATCAAGCTTACACCATTATCAGCCATTGCTGAAGTGTTTGAGAAAAACGCACCTTGCCAAACAAAAGCGATCGCTAATAAACAAAACAATGTTGTAGCCATCCAACGTTTTACAGTCGAAAGCCCTTTTGTAAAGTAATTCAGTTTCATAGAATACAATCTTTATGAGATTTAGCATACTATTTTTACTTCATTTGGCGCATCGACTATATCGTTCTCTAGATAGAGGTTCTTCCGCCATAAGTTGTTAGTTAAATTCACTATTTTGATAGATTGAACTTTGTAACTATTTTTTCTCTGCTAATCAAGGAGCGAATTAAACTGGCTACAGATTTTCAACATGAGCGATCGCGCTTAAGAAAAGTTAGCGATCAATGTTGGTTAATTAACTTGCAACCGCGACTGACTTTTTGCGGCTAAGATACTTGCATTCTGATTTTTTCTTTAGCTTGGCTTGATCGCTATTTTAGCCAGATTGCCCACGTATCACCCAATACGGTTCGGATAAGACTTGATCCCCCCAACCCCCTTAAAAAGGGGGGGCTAAGAATGGCTCTCTTTCCCCCTTTTTAAGGGGGACTAAGGGGGATCTTTAAGGACTATGCACCTTAACCAAACCGTATTGTACGTATAACCTCTTTCATAGCTAATACAGCATAATTTTATATCGCGTAATTATAGTTATAGTTTGATGTATTTTCACCGACTTATTTAAGCAAAATTGAAGACAATAAGGCGAATATTGCTATATTAAACCATATAAAATTTAACTCCAACAATTTATATTATGTTTTTTTACATACTTCTAAATTTCCCTGCAAACCTAACTTATATAACGATCTTAAATAAGTTATGAACAAAAAGATCCCCGACTTCTTCGAGAAGTCGGGGATCTAAACCGACGCATCTTCATTCGCTCTTTACAAATCAAATAAGATTGCTATACTCGTGGGTATATTTGTTGTTAGGTACAATTTATGCTTTATCGGAGAAAATTCTTAAAAAGAGCAGGATACACAACCCTTTCTACCTTATTGGCTATGGGGTTTTTAGATAAAGATAATCAAAAAGAAGCACATAGCATGAATGTTGCTATGGCAAGTACAAATGTAAATTCTCCCCTCCGGCAATTAGCTGCCGCTAAAGGAAAGCTTTATGGCAGTGGGGGAATTGCTGCTAGCGATTTACAAGCGAATGCAAAATATTCAGCGCTAGTTGCTGCCCAGTGCGGAATTATAACGCCAAATGGGGAATTAAAATGGAACGCCACGGAACCACAGCCAGGAGTATTTACCTTTAAAGATGCTGATTATATTGCTAATTTCTGTCAGCAGAATAATATGAAGCTGCATGGACATACACTTTTGTGGGGTCAGGCATTGCCCAGTTATATCCCTACTTTTCCCCCGACAATGCAACAACTCAAAAGACATATTACTGGGGTCATGGGACACTATAAAAATAGCCCAGTTTTAATTTCTTGGGATATCACTAATGAAATTATTGCAGCAAATCCAAACGCGACAAGGGATCAGGTTTATGGTTTACTTCCAGGATTAACACCGGAATATATTCTAGAGTTGTTTAAATTTGCGGCTTCGGTTGATAGTAGTAAACTATTTTATCTAAACGAGAGTAGCATGGAAGGCGATTCATGGAGAGCAGACCGTTGGTTAGCATTGATCGAATATTTGAAGAATAATGGAGCTAAGGTAGACGGCGCGGGTATCGAATCGCATATATGGTTTTCTACTGCCTATGGTTTTGATGCTAAAGGATTTAGTTCTGTCTTAAAAAGACTTAATGATCTTGAAGTTAAACCAATAATTTCCGAATTAGATATTATCATTGATTTTCCATTACCCAGCACTATCCAAAAGTTAGATCAAATGGTAGCAGACGGTTACAAACGATATCTTGACCTATGTTTTGCGGCTGATGTTGATACCGTACTTACATGGGGGATGACTGACAAATATTCTTGGATACTTAATCCCAGTTATATGCCATCAAAATTTCAAGCCAATCTAAGTGCCCGGAAATTTCTGCGTCCGCTTCCCTATAATAAGTATTTGCAAGCTAAACTTGCCCGCAATGCTATTGCCCAGGCTTTTCAGCAAGCAACTTAACACTCCACCTAACCGTAAATAACGCTTTTAAGTGTTATTCTGATTCTGAGCGAAGTAGGTGGAGAGATACTTTGATACCCAACTTATGGGTATTCTTGACAAGAGACAGTACGATTGTTTGGTGCGATCGCTAATCTTGTAGACTACCTTAGCTCTTACGTCACATAATGCAATCTACTCTGCGATTACGCCGGCATCAATTGCTGGATGCGCTGTGGCTCCTCTCCTAACCAATCTGGATTTTGGGCAGTGCTGTCGAAAATCGATGAGGTTTTGAATGGTTCAAACCCGCCGCGTGAAGCCGCTTCTGCCGTTTTTGCTAACAGCGCATTAAAAATGATTTTTTGGTTAGGGGGCAAAGCCCCCACTCCCCTTCTTACATTGATTAGGACTCGTTACTTAATCAAACCTACAGAAATAAAAAACTATGGGATGCTTCAAAATGCTGAAGCATCCAGATCCCTATGAAGGATGGATGACTTTAAGCGCGGTTCCGAGTCCAAGGTCCCCAAATTGCTAGGGTGATACCAGGGGTCTGAATGTTGACAAACATGGTCTTCCCATCAGGCGAGAAGCAAGCACCGGCAAACTCACTACCATTTAGCACATTGGTTGCAAACCGATACAGCTCACCTTTCTGGTTAACACCAACAACGTATTCGGTGCCGCTACCGTCTTCGCAAAGGAAGAGATCACCAAACGGTGCCACACAAATGTTGTCGGGAGCCGCGACCAAATCGCTTGTAGTCTGGTCGTTATTGTCAGGAAGTGTAGCTTCTACTACTAGAGTCAAGGTTCCAGTGCTAGGGTCATTAGGATTGGATTTATACGCAAACACTTGTCCGACTCTAGCATCGCCACCGTTGCTACAGACGAAGTAAGTTAGACCATTACCATACCAAGCACCTTCACCTCGGGAGAAGCGGGCTGCGCCTTTTGAGCGGGCTTCTATCCGCACAGTATCGGCAACAGGGTCAACATTATCAATCTTCACCCAAGTTACTGATAACGGAACGTTTTTAAGTCCCAGATAGCCTGTGCTGGTATTGGCGCTACCTGTAAGGACTTCGACATTAACTGCTCTGCTATCCGTGATTTTGAGAGCCTCAAGAATACCCCCGCTCTGTAGGTTGCCCGGCTGATTAGGACGGAAGCGATAGAAACAACTATCTCCGCGGTCTTCCGTTTCATAGACCCAGCCAGTCTCTGGCTCAACCGCCACGGCTTCATGGTTAAAACGACCCATAGCTACCAGAGGTACGGGAGCGGCGACTTGGATCGTATCACTGGCAGGAACTTCAAAGTTATAACCATGACGAAGACTCGTCGGAAGTGGACCTGTACTAAAGTTCTCTTCACAGCTCACCCAAGAACCCCAGGGAGTGGGTCCACCAGCACAGTTGCGAATCGTGCCTGCTAGAGAAGCGTATTGTGATCTCACCCGGCGATTGGGACCAATTACAACAGTCGTTGTGCCTCCCCCCAACTGGTCATACCTACTAGAAGCAACTACTGGGTTAGACCCTCCAGCACCTACTTCATGATTTCGTACCAGAATCGTAGTGTTTTTAGATCCTGGAAAAGCAGCCATACCATCATGGAGACCTGGCACCGTGCCACCATCAGTCATCGGCTGACCTGTAATTGAGATAGCAGTGTAGTTGAAACCGGGGGGAAGTTCTAATAGGGAAGTTGTCCCTAAATCAAATCCACCCACAATGAACCCTCTAAGTTCATCGGCATTCTGAGGTAGCTTGGGGGATAGGGGACCATAGCCAATCCCGTTTGCCACTTGACCATTCGCAACTCTGGCATAGAAGGCTTCTAAAGGAGAAACCATCGTCACGCCAGCCGCAGTTGTGCCAGCTAGGGTTAAAAACTTGCGTCGTGAAAACGACATATTTACTTGTGTCTCCTACCGATTAAGAATGCGATGTTAATTAAACTAATGTTTTAGATCCAGAAAATCCTGGAGGATTCTGGATCTAAAAATACCCAACCTATCTAAGTTATTGGTCATTAGTTAAGTTGTAATTAAACACGGGTTAAGAGAAAATGACCCCGTTGGATGTTCCTGACGATATTTGAAAACGAGTCCGAACTGTTTAAACCCCTCTACCAATACCTTTACCAAAATAAGAGCCTACAAAAGTTTTGGCAAAACTGGCAAAATTACTCGTATATAAGCGTTTTGCTTAAATCAGTAAAAATAATGTCAGGCAAAGGTGGAAAAATCTAAATTTGGTGGAATATCCTGAATCCGCCCAGGCCCGATCGCTTGTAATGCTTCTTTGAGTAAAATATCCCCAGTATACAAAGCACGTCCGACAATTACACCAGTCACGCCTTGAGGTTCTAACGCCAACAAACTCAACAAATCGGTGACAGAACTTACCCCGCCAGAAGCAATTATTGGGATGGAAATTGCCGCCGCAAGTTCTCGCAAAGCTTCTAAGTTGGGGCCTGTGAGTGTACCATCTCGTTGGATATCTGTGTAAATGATGGCGGCTGCACCCAATTCTTGCATCTGTACAGCCAATTGGGTTCCTAAAACTTCCGAGGTTTCCAACCAACCGCGAGTTGCTACGAGTCCGTTACGTGCATCAATACCGATAATAATCTGTCCGGGAAATTCTTGGCAGAGTTCTTGCACTAGTTGGGGTTGTTCTACGGCGATAGTTCCGAGAATTGCCCACTGTACGCCTAGATTGAATACTTGTTCTACACTGCTGCGATCGCGCAATCCTCCACCAATTTCAATGGGTACTGTCACCGCTTGAGCGATCGCTTCAATTGCTTCCAAGTTTACTACTTTACCTGCTTTGGCACCATCTAAATCAACTATATGCAATCTGGTAGCACCCTGATCTACCCACTGTTTGGCAACATCAACCGGGTTTTCACTAAAAACTTGCGAGCGATCGTAGTCTCCTTGATACAGTCGCACACAGCGACCTTCTAGTAAATCAATTGCTGGAATTACATCCATTTACTTGTTCCTCATAACTTAATGCAATCAAAACACTAGCTATAAACCACATCTATTTTTGAGATCCATAGTTTTTAAAAGTAGTGGGAGCATCTTGCTCCCTACTACCCCTAGCGGGCAAGATGCCCGCACTACTCCAGGTTTCAAAATGGACGAGGTTTAGCTGGGTTTTCTAATTTTCATTTTTAATTGTTTTACAGCTTGTCCAAAACCCAGCACAAGCAAGATATTAGAAAGTGTCAAAAATGCTTCTGCGCCGCCATGCAACCAATCTATATTGGCTAAAGACTCGCCATAATGCAATTGGGCATAAATTCCGGCGGGGATGGTGACGGCAACGAACACGAGAGTGCCGTAAAATCCATACAGCGCTATACGCGGCATTTGCGGACTGCGGCTAATAAACCACAAGAAACCCAAATAGGGAAACAATGAAAGTGCAAATAGGGTTTCTTTAGATATCATGGCTCTGATTTATAGGTTTTGGTTCAACTGTGTTAGCAGACTTGGTGGAACGCCAAATCAAAAACGCTGCTGCCCAAAGCGTAAAATTACCAACTAAGGTCATGGTAGCTTGAAGCGTTACCAGCCATTCTAGAGATTCGGCGTTATCGAAATAATGCCAGGTACAAGCACACATGGCGCTGACCAAAGCTGGTAACATGGCAAGGGACAATGCCCACCAATTGCGGTTATTAGTGAGTTCGCCGTAAGTCCAGATTAACCAAATGGCAACAATCCACTCAATAACGCTAGAAATATGAATAATCCAGGTGGGAATTGATAGGGCGTGCATAAGAAAGGAGTGGGGAGTGGCAGTGTCAAGGTAATATGTAGCTTGAATTTTATATTTGTTTAAACAAAATTTTTACTTGTTCTTTTAAAATTTTGCAACTTCCAAGCTCAAAGGTGCAACTTCCAAGTTCAGAGGTGCAACTTCCAAGTTCAAAGGTGCAACTTCCGAGTTCAAAGGTGCAACTTCCGAGTTCAAAGGTGCAACTTCCGAGTTCAGAGGTGCAACTTCCGAGTTCAGAGGCTCAACTTCCGAGTTCAGAGGTGCAAGTTTTGAGTTCAGAGGTGCAACTTCCGAGTTCAGAGGCTCAACTTCCGAGTTCAGAGGTGTAACTTCCGAGTTCAGAGGCTTAACTTCCGAGTTCAGAGGTGTAACTTCCG
>JBBSCU010000187.1:0-11346 GCA_038249935.1 Chroococcales cyanobacterium | reverse complement strand
CCACATCTTTCGTAAGGGTTTAGCATTGCTAAACCCCTACAGTATGGTCTATTTACGATCAAAGGATAATTAATCAAACCCTGAAACAACCTATTTTCGTTAATCCACATCATGATTAATTTGTACAGTGCGTAAGTCCTAGCTACTTACAAATGATTTAGGATTGCTATAGCGATCGCAAATCCGAAAAAAAGCATAAAACTATCAAGATTTGGCAACTGCTATCGTGATTTCGTCTCTCATCAACAGAGGGACGGTAGAATATACCTAATTTTCGTAGCTTCAAAAGCCAAACTATGACGATGCGTTCCACACTCCAACGTGCATTTAATAACCGCCGTGTTCTGAAAGTGATCAGCGGTCTGAATAACTTCGATGCAGCTAGCGTCGCTGCTACTGTTAAAGCTGCTGAACTGGGCGGTGCTACTTTTGTCGATATTGCCGCCGATCCAGCCTTAGTCCAGCTAGTTAAAGGTTTGACAAATTTACCAATTTGCGTCTCAGCAGTAGAACCAGAGAAATTTGTGCAAGCTGTGGCAGCTGGTGCTGATTTAATTGAAATCGGGAATTTCGATTCCTTCTATGCTCAAGGACGACGCTTTGAGGCTCTGGAAGTGCTAGCGCTAACTAAGCAAACCCGCGCTCTCTTCCCGGAAATTATCCTCTCTGTCACCGTTCCCCACATCCTGAAACTAGATCAACAGGTACAGTTAGCAGAAGAATTGGTGAAAGCTGGAGCAGACATTATCCAAACCGAAGGCGGCACTAGCAGTAACCCAGTTCACCCTGGAACTCTAGGATTAATTGAAAAAGCTGCCCCCACCTTGGCAGCAGCTTTTGAAATTTCCCGTGCAGTGTCAGTGCCAGTATTGTGTGCTTCAGGCATTTCTAACGTTACCGCACCATTAGCGATCGCTGCTGGTGCTGCTGGTGTTGGCGTTGGTTCCGCCATCAATCAACTCAATAGCGAAATAGCAATGATTGCAGCTGTGCGTGGCTTAGTAGAAGCCTTGGCGACGGCAAGTGTAGTAATGAAATGAGTTAGGACTGATAAGTTAGGAGTGATGAGTTAGGAGTGATGAGTTGAAGAAGCTTATTCATTCAAAACTTCTAACTCCTATACAGACGCGATGAATCGCGTCTGTACTTCCAATACGGTTCGGTTAATATTTTTGCCTTTCGGAGATCCCCCCAACCCCCCTTAAAAAGGGGGGCTTTTTTCCTTCTTTACCCCCTTTTTAAGGGGGTCGCCACAGGCGGGGGGATCTTATCCGAACGTATTGTCTCTACTTCTAACTCATAACTTCTTTCAACGCATAAATCACTTGGTCTTGTTGCTGTTGTGTCAATTCCGGGAACATGGGCAAGGATATGACTTCATGGCAAGCTTGCTCTGCTATTGGAAAATCCCCAATTTGATAACCCAGACTTTGATAAACTGGCTGCAAATGTAAAGGGTACGGGTAGTAAGTCATTGAACTCACACCCTGCTCTTGCAATTGACTACGCACCAAATCTCGATATTTGGCACTAGAACCATTTCGCCCTTCGCCTGAAATACGAATTGTGTATTGATTCCATACCCCAATACCCCCAGGTAATTCTTGAGGCGGGACGATCGCCGGAACTTGACACAGGTATTGGTAATAATAATTGGCGATCGCTCGCCGTCGAGCATTCCAAATATCCAAATAACGGAGTTTAATCTGCAAAATAGCCGCTTGTAGAGCATCCAAGCGACTATTTACACCGATTTCCTCGTGTAAATACCGAATTTTACTACCATGATCTCGTAGTATTCGCAGTTTAGTAGCGATCGCTGGGTCATTAGTCGTTATTGCCCCGCCATCGCCGCAACCACCAAGATTTTTGGTCGGATAGAAACTAAAGCAACCAATATGTCCAATACTTCCGACTCTTTGATTACCCCAAATTGCGCCCGTAGACTGAGCACAATCTTCAATTACTGATAAATTATAAGACTGAGCGATCGCCATCAATGATGTCATATCCACAGGTTGCCCAAATAGGTGAACTGGGATAATCGCTTTAGTTTTTGGTGTAATCGCCGCCGTTATTTGCTCTACATCCAAATTAAACGTAGTAACGTCAATATCAACGAAAACCGGTTTTGCACCCACGGCGCTAATCACTTCAGCAGTAGCAATAAAGGTGAAAGGTGTTGTAATCACTTCATCACCTGCACCAATTCCTAAGACTCGTAACGCTAAGTAGAGCGCATCAGTACCAGAATTACAAGCCACACATTCACTAACACTATGATAGGTGGCAAACTGTTGCTCAAAACCTTCGACTAAAGGGCCGCCAATATAACGACCAGAAGCCAGAACCTCTAACACGGCTGCACTCACTTCTGCTTCGATGGTGGTATATTGCTGCTTGATATCAAATGCAGGGATGGTATTTACACTTTGGATCATGAGTTCTCATTTTATCGGAAGATACAAAAAATGCACTTTGACAGTCAATTTATGCTTATTGAATTGTTCATCAAAGAGCTATTAAAAGACTATCGCCCAAGATACTTACCCACTGGGGTTTTTACTGAGATTTTATGTGGTCAAGGCTACCATGTCTTAATAAAAAAGGTGATATAGGTGATATATATTAACCCAGATCCAACACATCGAATCAAAGTTCCAGGTGTGCGTGCTGCTTTGAGAAAAAAATACCAGGAAATAGAGAACCTATGCAGGAGCTAATTAAGCTAGATTTGGTGGATTTAGCTATTGCTGTGGGATTGATGGCGATCGCCATTGGTTTATCTGCCTGGGAAAAGTTAGGACTAGAGTTGAACTTAGCTCTTGCTACTGGCAGAAGCATCTTACAACTACTTGTATTGGGATACATTTTAGATTTCATCTTTGCTTTAGACAATGCTTGGGCAGTATTGGCGTTATTATCAATAATGCTGACAATTACGGCGATTGTCGCACGAAATCGCATAACTCCAAAAATTCCTCGTGTGTTGCCTTTGGTGTGGGGTGCAATTTTAATTAGTACCGTCCTAACAGTGCTGTATGCCAACTTCTTGATTATTCAACCAGATAGATGGTATGAACCACAATATATAATTCCCCTAGCAGGGATAGTCTTAGGTAATGCGATGAACGCAGCTGCGATCGCTGGCGAACGCCTTGTTAGTACCATTAATTCCAGTCATCTCGAAATCGAAACCTACTTAAGCTTGGGTGCAACTCCAGAGCAAGCAGTTAGCCAGTATCGCAAAGATGCCATCAGAGCCGGATTGATTCCCGGTCTTAATCAAATGATCCTCATAGGTATGGTCGCAATCCCAGGAATTACCACCGGACAGTTACTAGCTGCTGTCAAACCTCTGGATGCTGTATCCTACGAAATTGTAATTATGTTCATGGTTGTTTTTGCTAACTTATTGACAACACTTTTAGTTACTAAAGGCTTGTGTCGTCAGTTTTTCAATTCCGCCGCGCAATTGATTAGGTAAAAAACATTTGAGCGAATTACGAATTACGTTAGCGTAGCGGGGCGTAGCCCATTACGAATTATTAGAGGGTTTGACACTAATTTTATCCAGCAGATGAGTGATTTTTTCAGCTTTTTCAGGTTGGCGCTGTTTTTGCAATAAATCTCTAGCCTGTAATAGATTACCCTTGGCTTCTTCTTGTCTCTCTTGCTGCATTAAAACATTTGCCAGACGCAAGTAAGCATCAGCCTTTTTAGGACTGCGGCGAATTGCTTCTCGGAATAACTCTGTTGCTTCCTCTACTTGGCCTTGTTGATTTAAAACATCTCCTAAAAATAAGCGAACTACATCATTAGTCGAGTTGATCGAAATCACCTGACGAAACGCTGCTTCTGCACCTGGATAATCTTTTGCTTGATAAAGATTAACGCCTTTTTGGAACAAGTTTGAGGTAATCAAAGTTTTCCAAGCGAAATACCCCAGGAGTGACAAACTCAAAACCACAACGATCGCAGCAATAAGAGAACTGGTAGGAAAGGTTTCTAGCATTATCTAAGCCAAAAAACAGGCGATAGGAAAAATTAGATATTCGATAAAAAAGAGTTTCCAGATAAACTGATAAAATTGAGCGATCGCACTTTTATCTTCTAAGTTTACTGCCAAACTCCGCAACCACATCCAAAGCAACAGCGCCAAATGAGTAATTATCAGAAATATAGAGTTAACTGAGGCTATATGTAACACACCAACCAGAATTATTCCCAAATAGCAGACAGTTATCACCCAAAGAGCCAGATTAAATACAGCTTGCGAACCGAGTTGGATGGTAAACGTAGAAATATTGTAGAGGCGATCGCCTTCCATATCTGGTATATCTTTAAAGATAGCGATCGCAAAGGTAAACACCAAAATAAATAATGTCAACACCCATACCACAGGTGGAATTGTTTGGCCTTGTTGCAATGCCCAGCTATAGTGCAGATACAGTCCTAAATTAACAATCGTGCCGCGCACCGAGAAAATACACAGCGCCGCCCAAAAGGGAAATTGCTTCAAACGAATTGGTGGTAAAGAATAAGCTGTACCAATCGCCAAACTAATCCCTACCATGCCCAATAAAAATGGCCCAGTTAGCCACGCCACAACTAACGCCAAAATCCCAGTAAAAGCGACAATTAATTGCCCTGTCTGACGGGAAAATTCACCAGATGCTAAGGGTAAATGAGGCTTATTAATCTTGTCAATTTCCACATCTTCTAATTGATTCAGCCCCACAATGTAAATATTGCCACACAGACAAGCAATCCATGCGCCGAAGAGAGGGAGTAGGGAGTAGGGAGTGGGGAATAGGGAATCAGTACGATTATTAATGGCAATGGCAACTAAATATAAACTCAACACACTCAAACTTGTACCAATAATCGTGTGAGGGCGAGAGAATTTCCAGAAAGCGTACAACCAATGGAAATATGATTGAACAGGTTTGAGTGGCAAAGGGCTGTTTTGAGAACTCTGGCTCATGATTAGCTTAGATACAGTATTCTGGCTTGTTGTTAATCATTGTCACAGAATTTGGTCATTAACAAGAGCCAAAAGTCTAGGCAAGCCGGGAACAGGGACAATACTTAGGAATGTGGATTAAATAAAGTGCAAAAGTAGGGTGTGTTAGCGGAGCGTAACGCACCATTCCAAGTTAAATAAGAATTGCACGTTATTAAATTTGCGTTCCTTAGTTAAGATCCCCCCGCCTAACCAAGAGCGGGCAAGATGCCCGCCCCACAAGATTTATGTAGGACTTACTCAAAACTACACGCGGTAGGGGCAATTCATGAATTGCCCCTACCCAAAAATAAGGGTTTTGGATATTGTTTGCGTGAGTCCTATTTAATTCGGTTATACAAATTATAGAACTTACGCATTGACAAAAAATACCAAATATGTATATGGTTGAAAGCCACATCTTTCGTAAGGGTTTAGCATTGCTAAACCCCTACAGCGTGGTCTATTTACGTAGTTTACCGCCGTAGGCATCATAAAAATAATTAATAAAAGCCTGAAACGACCTATTTTCGTCAATTCACATCACGGTTAATTTGTACAGTGCGTAAGTCCTAATTAGATGTTTTTCAGCTTATGTATGGTTTTTGACTAAAAATCACGCTTGTTGTTACCAACGCCGCAATTTTCTGACTAAAATCACGCTTGTCGTCACCAACGCCGCAATTTTCTGACTAAAATTACGCTTTTTATCACCAACGCCGCAATTTTCTGGCTAAAATCACGCTTGTCGTTACCAACATCAAGATTTTTTTAAGACTACTAACGTTACACTCAATACTACTTTCCTCAAAAAAGACTATGTGGCTTACCCCTCCTAGAGTTTTTTACAAGTAATAAATATAACTATTATACATGGAATAAATATAAGTAATTTACGGTAATACTTGAAAATCTCGTGAAAAAAAATACATTATTTAGTTAATTTTGCTGAACTGAAATGCATAGATATTAAGGCAAGCTAGTTCTATAACTTTCTCAAAGGAATACCTTTATGACTCGTCAAAAACGTACATCCCGCGTTTTAGAAAAAGCTCTGTTGAGATCTGCTAGTCTCAAAGCGATTGACCCAAAGATGGATTTTGGAGACGAACGCAACTTAAAACATTTAATAGAACTAATGGATCATCTACGTACCAAGATAAGTGCGTATAACACGGCTTTAGCCGTGGTAGACTCATACAAAAGCGAGATTGATGAATTAGAAAAAACCTTAAATACTCTCTCTGACCAGATGCTACTGGGAATTGCCTTTAAATACGGCAAAGACAGCTGCGAATATGAAATGGCGGGTGGTGTTCGCAAGAGTGAACGCATCCGCAGAAGCACAGCCAGTCGCTTGAAAGCTGTTACAAATGAAATGTCTGTTGACGACACTCAAACTGCGTAGTATCGTCACTTGACTTTAGATCAATACCCTTGGGATAAGATAATTTGCCTGTCGATGAGGCTTGTAGAGATGTTGCACTGCAAAATCTCTACACCTCATGGCAAAGTTTAAGGAAATTTAGCGTGATTTCTATTAAATGACTGTCACAGAAGCCCCTTCACTCGCCTGAGGTATACTGGGTAACTCAAGACAATATCCAGCACCATAAACTGTCTTGATATAGCGGGGATGGCGGGGATCTGGTTCTAGCTTGGTTCTCAAGTGGCGAATATGGACTCGAATTGTTTCAATATCGTCATCAGGATCGTAGCCCCAAACTTCTCTGAGGATTTCGCTAGGGGAAACCGTTTGACCGTGGCGTTGAAGCAAGCAGTGAAGTAGCTCAAATTCCAAATGAGTCAATTTCACTGTTTCATTGAACCATATTGCCTCAAATCTTTCGGGAACAAGGGTCAGTGAAGCATAATTAAGAATCTCACTATGCTTTGCTGCTTGAGGAATGCGATCAGTACGCCGCAAAAGTGCCCGCACCCGTGCTAGCATTTCTTCTAATTCAAAAGGTTTGGTAAGATAATCATCTGCCCCAGCATTGAAGCCGTCTACCTTGTTCTGAGTTTGGCTCAAAGCCGTCAATATTAACACGGGAATCTCAGAGGTGCGATCGTCACGACGGAGCCGTTGGCAAACGGTAAATCCATCGACTCTGGGCAACATCAAATCGAGCATGATCAAGTCTGGTTGCAGCTGGAGAGCCAGCGCTTGACCTTTAATGCCGTCTTCAGCTTGACTAACATCGTAGCCAGCCATTTCCAAGTTGACGGCAACTAGTTCTGAAATCGCTGGGTCATCGTCTATGACAAGAATCCTCGGCATTCTTAAAAATTATTACTACTTGATTAAGGATAAATAACAACCTTTGTATAGATACAAAGATTTTTGCATCGAATTATGAAAAAGTTTTTAAATCTTACATAAATATTAAGATTAAATGACTGTGAAATCAAGACTCAACTAAACAAAATCTTATAATCTATGATGTGTTATGCTCGCCCCTACAATCCGTCTTGGTTTTTACAAAACGGTGTGATGATGACTGTATATACAGCTTTATGGGGAAGCCGTAACTGGGAAAGCACGACTCTATTACCAGAACCGTCTTATCACGAAAAAATATTTACAGGTGGCCAAGGTGTGCCAATTTTTGGCTTGGTTGCCATCCCTGAAAATGCTCACAGCACGATTATCGGTACTTATGGCATTACTGGAGATTTAGAGACAGAATGGTTTTTGAGAGTGCTAGGACGTAAGGCTTACGCTCAAGGATATGCTGTAGTGTTATTTGATTGGCGTGCCCACGGCAAAACCGCCGAATTGTCGCCAGCTCTAACTTCTGATGGTTTGTATGAGGGAGAAGATTATGTTCGCATTGCCGCTGCTGCTAAGGCAATGGGATGTCCGGGTAAATTTTGGTTTACGGGATATTCTTTAGGAGGACAATTAGCGCTATGGGCGGTGAAGGTATCTGGTGAAGTGATTAAGGAGCATGAAGATTTAGGGCTACAAGATGGCGACATTGGCGGTGGTATGGTGATTTGTCCGAGTTTGGATTCGGAGCGATCGCTATCTTATCTAGTTACAAAGCCCTTAGGCAGATATTTGGAAAAGGGAATTGCCCAGAATTTAAAAACCCTGGCATGGCGAATACATGATGCTCATCCTGGAAGCCTAGACGCAGAAGCAATTGAACAGGCAAATAGTATCTGGGGTTTTGATCATGAATTGGTAATTAACCGACTGGGTTTTTCTTCTGTGGAAGCATATTACCAAGCTAGCAGCGCTCTACAAATATTGCCGCAAATCTCGAAACCGACTTTGATTTTATATGCTGCCGATGACCCGCTTTTTGACCCAGCCATCATACCAGAATTGCAAGAAGCGTGCGATCGCAATTCGGCAATAGATTTGTTGCTCACTCAGTACGGCGGTCATGTTGGCTATTTGAGTAGTAAAAATTGCCAGCGTCAAGTAAAGGATTCTGATCCTTGGTGGGCATGGAATCGGGTTTTACAATGGTTGGAGCAACAGCGTAATTTATAATTCGTAATTTAGAAATAAAATAGGACTTACGCAAACAATAACCGAAACCCCTACTTTCAGGTAGGGGCAATTCATGAACATTAGTGTCAACTTAAGCTATTCCTAGCTTAACTGTTGGCTTCATCACCCACCTGGAACTAAAGTTCAAGGCTAACAGCTAAAGTCCGTTAAAACGGACTATAACCTTTTTTCAGTCGTCTTTAGACGACTTTCGCTATTAGACTCAGAATTCATTCTGAGGCGGGCTATCTAATTTAATAACTGCTTTAGATTGTCTACTTGTAGAGACACAAGCTGCTGACTGGATTGGTCAAGTACGCTGGCTTAATCAATGGCAAAGATAATAATTACGAATTATCATGAATCCCTGGCTACCTGCACCAACAAATTTAACTTTGTTACCAGATGAAATTCATCTCTGGCGCATAGAACTTGACCAACCAGAAACACAGTTACAACATTTGAGAGAAACTCTTTCTAGTGACGAAATTGCTCGTGCTGAACGGTTTTATTTTCCAAAGCATCAGCAGCATTTCGTCGCTGGTCGCGGTATTCTACGAACTATAATAGGTCGCTATTTGGATATCCAGCCCTTACAAGTGCAGTTTAATTATCAACAGCGTGGCAAACCAGTATTAGCAGATACATTTGCCGATAGTAGAGTGGCGTTTAACTTATCTCACTCGCAAGGGTTGGGTTTGTGTGCGGTGAATTGCAGCCAAATTGGTGTAGACCTAGAATATATTCGCCCAATGTCTGATTTAGAAGCTCTTGCCAAACGGTTCTTTTTACCGAGAGAATATGAGATGTTGCGATCGCTATCTCCCAACCAACAGCAAGAGGTATTCTTCCGTTACTGGACTTGTAAGGAAGCTTATTTAAAAGCAACTGGAGACGGACTATCCCAGCTAGAGCAAATTGAAGTATCGCTAACTCCCACAGAACCAGCCAAGTTACAAATAACTGAAGACTGGAGTCTTTTTGAATTAGTACCTGCTAACAATTATGTGGCTGCTGTTGCGGTGGCAAATTTTGGCTGGAATTTAAAATGCTGGCAGTATTAATGTTGATTAAGCTCATCTCCTGGGTGAAACAAGAGAGATTTTGCCGGCATTATCAAATGACAACCTGCTCACTTATCTTCCTGCATATTTCTCACAATTTTTGTCACCAGATTTCTAGGTACAAATCTGACGCTTTTTGCCAGTATTTTATTGAGCAAACCGGGAATAACAATGGTTTTGCCCTTCATTAAAGCACGAAAACCAATTTCTGCTACTGTTTGGGCATCCATCATTTTCTTACCCTTAAGCAACTTAGAGTCTGCCATTCCCGTTCTTTCATGAAAAGCAGATGCGGTTGAGCCTGGGCAAAGAACTGTCACAGTGACACCAGTACCTTCTAATTCATTAGCGATCGCTTCTGAAAACGATAAGATATAGGCTTTAGTAGCAAAATAAACCGCCATTAAAGGACCTGGTTGAAAGGCAGCAGCCGAGGCGACGTTTAATATTTTTCCCTCACCTTGCTTTACCATATCCTTTACGAATAGCTTAGTTAAATGGGTGAGACACACCAAATTTACCTGTAACATTTCTAGTTCAGTAGCTAGGTCTGTTTCATGAAATAATCCATAGATACCAAATCCAGCATTATTTACCAATATATCAACCTTAATATTGGCTTGTTGCAATTCTGTGAAAATTTCTTCAGGAGCTATTGATATAGATAGATCCTTAACAATAGTTTTGACCAAATTTCCAAATTCTTTTTGGAATTTAACTGCAATTTCTACAAGCTTTGCCCCGTTTCTATCTACTAAGACCAGATTATAATCATGAGCAGCAAAAATACACGCTAATTGATAGCCAATTCCACCGGCTGCCCCAGTAATAAGAGCAGTTTGTTTACCCTGTCTTTGGTATGTTGTGTTCATGTAAGAATGTTGGTGAATTCAACTTGATGAAGCTGCGTTGCATTTACAATGGTTCTCGTTCTACAATTAAGTACGCGTAATATCTCAACCGACGAGAAACGTCTTAAGTTATTACCCTTTCAAATGCTTGTGTAGTGTGTTGGTATAGATGTAGCAGTCCGAACGTAAATTTAGGACTTATGCATCGTAAAAGTTGAGCATCGAGAAAAGCTGGTTATTTCAGACTGCTAGCGTAGATGCGTAGCTGATTCCCGCCAGATATCGCCCTATATAAACGTATTTAATTACTCACAATAGTGGGTAAAATCAGACTTTCATGCCCGACACTAACCATTGTATACTCGATTCTTTCTGTCAAGTTGTAAGTTCTAAAAATTTATATTTTTGAACATAAAAACAGGGCAATGATATTGCCACTGTTGGTATAATTTTTTGCCGACATCAAAAATATTGGTTTAGGACTTACGCACTATACAAATTAATCATGATGTGGATTAACGAAAATAGGTTGTTTCAGGGTTTGATTAATTATCCTTTGATCGTAAATAGACCATGCTGTAGGGGCATTGGTGTCAGCTTAAGAGGATAAAGCCCATATTTGTTGTGTATAAGCATCAATCTCAAGGGTGGCGCTTACGCCTTTGTTTAACTAATCCTAGAAGTTTATGGTGCTCAACGAGGTAGGTAACAAGATCATCAGCCTCATCACGTAGGACAGCACGAGAAAAATGGTATAAACTGCGAAAAACCATTTCTGTAGAAATACGTTCTAAGGGTTGATTCAAAGCCACAGCAACCTGGGTACATAACTGATTTAAAACTGTGCAGTTTTTTTTCATCTTTACCTGAACATGATTTTAGTGGTTTAAAGCTTGTTGGTGACAGCAGTGAAAACAGTTG
>JBBSCU010000186.1:0-11363 GCA_038249935.1 Chroococcales cyanobacterium | reverse complement strand
TTTTTCAGGATGCTAAGAGTTATGTCCTTATAGGCATACTGTTCCATATCAAAATGCACAGATGCACCCAACTCTTTAGCACGACGTAACAGAATCCGAATGCGATCGCTAACTCGCTCCTCACTACCTTTAGCATCTAATGGATCAAATTGGGAATAAAACGCCGTTAACTTCACAGAAACCTGAACTTTTGGGATTATTTCGCCATCAGCTTCATCAATAGCCGGGATAGCTGACCAATTCTTCGATGCTTCCACCAATTGTTGCATTAATTCTAGATAGCGTTCTAGATAAGACTGCGCTTCGGCTTCGGTAATTACCGCTTCACCAAGTAAATCAATGGTGAAAGCCATTTTCTCTTTTCGCAGTCGTTCAACTGTTTTGATGACTTGTTTAATATTTTCCCCAGAAATATATTTATGAGCAAGAGTCTCAACCGCAGTACCAACAGTTGTAGCAGCAACTTGTCCTGGCATAGAGTCGGGGTTAGCAAAATTTAGCATTCCCTTCAAAGCTGCTGGTAATTCTACAGACTCATCACCTAGATATTCTTGTAAATGTGAAGCAATTTCTGACTTACTGTGCAAAGCGGGTAGGGTATCTATGAAGCGAAATAATTGTACCCGCAAGCCAGGATTACTCATCGCCCAAGCTAATAATTTATCATCCCAGCGCATTTGATCCCGCAGGGAAGAAAAAAACGAACGATTTTCCGTCGTTACTGCTAGAAGTTGTTTAGCAATTTCTTGGGTTTTAGCTTCGTAAGTACTTGTTTGTGCTTGTAATACCACTGATAATAAACTCCGTTAATCAAGGCAAGGCTTTTTGGACAAAGCCTGTGTCTTCTATTTTGACGCTGATTATTACCCAATGCCCAATACCCAATTCAATCACCTACAAGTGTTATCCTTTTGTTGATCTATTTCTAACTTGATTAGACAGATGTTGCAGCAGAAAAGATTAGCTCAGTCATACTAAGAGTGTGGATACTATGTTTATGCCTACGGAAAACCTCACCTATATTTTATTTTCTAACTGGCAACACACGCTCCAACCCTTTGGTGTTGACCAAGTAGCGGCTGAGAAAGCGTTTAATCAGTTGGTTGCTGTTTACTCTACCCTTGATCGCCATTATCACACACTGAAACACATTCATCACGTCCTCACAACAATTCAGATTTTGCAAGGTTACACCAACAACCTAGCTGCTGTTCAAATTGCTGCCTGGTTTCATGATGTGGTGTATAACACTCAGGCTGAAGATAATGAACAAAAAAGTGCAGACTATGCTCTTGAGTTCTTGAGTAATTTGGGTATTCCAGAAAGTACTATAACTATTGTTACCCATCTCATTCTGAACACTAAAGACCACCAAGCTACGGTGGATGACTATGATAGCCAAGTCCTACTTGATGCAGATTTAGCGATTTTTGCTGCTAATTCAGTTGATTATACAGAATACGCCTATGGGATTCGCCAGGAATATAGCTGGGTGCCAAGAGCAGAGTATATAGTAGGTCGTCGGCAGTTTTTAGAAAGATTTTTACAGCGATCGCATATCTACTTTACGCCTTTAATGTCAGAGTTTGCCGAACCATGTGCCCGTGGCAATATCCAGGGAGAAATTCAGTCTTTGGTTGATTGAATTGCTTAACGTCTACCACCACCACGATGAGGCACTTCAGCGTCTTCTTGCTTTCTTTTAGGTGCAAAGGCTTGTTGATGTTGTGGCTGCTGAATATTTTGCTGTGCAAACCTTACACGGGTGCGAATTCCCAAATCAACATCTGTATCGACCATTTGCTGAAGTTGATTTGTAATCCGCAACCCTTGATCAGGTAAAGTGACTGCGATCGCAATGGCTAGTGTTTCTAAACTCGTGACTGCTGCATAGCGCACTACCCACTCTGGATCTTGAGAAATTAGTAGTAACGCCTCTAATACCTGAGTTTGAACAGATTCTAGTTTCTCAGACGGTACTTGATCCCATTGCAAAGTGCCTAATCCCCTAGCAGCAGCCCGCCGCACACTCAAAGAAAAATCGGTTTTTGCTGCCTCTAACAAGCTATCCAGCGCCCGGACATCGCCAATTCCCGCTAAGGCACGAATTGCCCAGGCTCTAGCACCATAGTTGTAGTCATCAATTAGTTGTAATAGTGGCGGTACTGCGGCTTCCCCGATGGCAATCAGTCCATCTACTGCCGCCACCGCCGCCCCTGGATTGTTATAGCCCAAAGCTGCAATCAAAGTGGGAACAGCTTCCTCTATATCAGCTGCTGCTAACTCCTGAACTGCGTCTAATAAGCGCTCTGAGGAATCTGCTTCTTCGACAGCACGGATCAATATTTGGGCAAGCTCATTATTATTCATAATAATTTTTTATGAGTGATTAGTTATCAGATAATTGTAGCTTAGGTTATCCGTAGTTGCGATCATACATAAACCCCTAACCCTTGTTTTGCAGTTGGGTTCGGGGTTTATGTGTGGGAAACATTTGGTAGCAACGTATTAATGACAACTGATTACTAAGAAATTATGGCTATATACTGGTTCCCATTCAGATGCGGCACAACGTTATATCCCAAGGTGTAGGGACACGGCATGCCGTGCCCCTATGGGTGTACCTCACGTAAACGAGAACTGCTATAACAGCGAGTCCATCAAATTCATGACTTTAGTAGCACCTTCTGACAAAGTGCTTGCTGCTGTGTGGTTAACTTGATATTCTAGTAATCCTTTCAGGGAAATTAGCTTCAGACTATTTTCGGCAAAAGTCTGGGCGATCGCATCTGCTGCGGGTAAATAGCCAATGGCTCCCAAATCTGCTAGCACTGCGCGACGCAATTGCAATTTCTCACCCCCTAAAGCCTTTACCAACCGTTCGCCATAAACTGGTTCTTGGGTTAATTGATACATGGCTCGTGCGGCGGCATATTGCACCAATTCTACTGGATGCTCCAGAAATGGTTTTACCAAAGGAATAAACTCAGTCGCCTGTAAGGTTCCCAAGGCTTCTAAAATGGCATCGTAGGGTTGAGATAAATCTGGCTGTGATCTGAGTTGCTCTCCCTGCAACCCTACTTGTAATAGCTTGATCAGGGCGGGAATACAAACCGGATCAGCCAGCATCTCTAAGGATTGTGCCGCCGCTTCCCGCACATAAATATCTGAGCAGTCTAAACACTCAATTAAAGGTGATACTGCTTGGCGATCGCCTAGTTTTCCCAAAGCCCTAGCTGCATTCCGTCGCAGAGGATATCCGCCTTCGGGTGTCCTGTCGGCTTCATCGTCTAATGCGGCGATCAGTCGTCTAACCGCAGCTGGTTCACATACTCGAAACCTGCCCAACCACCAAGCAGCATAAAAGCGCAGACCTAAATCTGCGCTTTCCAGATTGGCGATCGCTTGCTCTACTGTTAAAGATTCACCGTCGGCAAAGTTACCTGTCGGTGATAAATCTTCAAATTTCTGCGGACTTGAATTCATCAGAAGAACGATTGCTCTGTTGGCTATCTGTATTAGTAATCAGCATTCAATGGTTGAATACTGACTATTTTGCCACCTAAGCGAGTAATCCGCTGCATTTCTTGATTCATCCGGTTCTCAGGCACGGTGATAAATTCACTGGCACTAGAACGAATTGGATAAGCTGTTTTTTCAGTTTCTTCGCTTTGGCGAAGACCGACTACTTCATATCGAAAGTAGCGGTTGCTAGTTCTACCACCAATTTGTCCAAGCATAAATTCATTCCAAATTTAATTTAATATTGTCATTAGTCATTTGTTTTTTGTCTGAGACTAACGACTAATGAATGACTAATGACCATTGACACTAAAGTGGCTTCACACTAGCGATTTTACCACCTTGTTTTACCACTCTTTGGAAGTAACTAGATAGTTCTTCATAAGGTATTATTACAGCTTGATTAACCCGGCGGATGCTCGGATAACCAGCGCCAAAAACGCCTCCCACTTCAACGCGGTACATTCTGCCTTCTTTACCAAAAGTTCCCGCACCCCCAAAAGTACTGTTGGGGGTAACGCCTCTTCCAGAAGCAACGTAGGCAAAACCTGATGCACTACCAGATGCACTACCAGATGGCGGAACAATAACTGATGCACTATTGCGACCTAGTTCAACGGCTAGACGGGAGGACTTGCCTTTGAGTTGCGAGGTATCGCTACTTGCATAACCGCGATAAAGTTGGAATATCCGGCTAAATCCTACAGTTTTCTGCCCAGTTTGGGTTTGAAAGCCGCGATAGTAAGGGACTATATTTTCACCAAAGCTAGATTGATACTCTGGCGAATCAATATAGGAATCAATGTCGGCTTCATATCCCTTGGTTTGGTACAAGTCTAAGTGATAGACCACCTCAGACTCATCATAAGGCGCACGACCCAACAAATGTTTGTAGTTCAGTTCGATGACGCGAGTTTGGAAACTGTTGTAGAAAAACTTGGTTTTGTACAGTTCCGATTTAGCGACTTGACGCACAAACTCTTGGACTGTCACTTTCCCATCACGCAGGATAGATTCAGCACTTATGAGGCGTTCAGATTTCATTAAATAATCGTTGCCCAACAACTGACGATAGACGGCAGAAATTACCTTTTCTATGTCTTCTTTAGTTGCATTTTGGCGCAATTCCACACGAGCGTTATCACTAAAAGCTTCTGTTCCCAGACGGGATGCTGCTGTTGTAATAGCCATTGATAATTTTCCTTTTGTAATTAGTAATTGGGAAAAGTTAGGAGTTAATAGTTAGGAGTTAATAGTTAGGAGTTAATATAGGAATCCGGTTTGATTTCTGAAAAGATAAGTAGGGTGTGTTAGCGACAGCGTAACGCACCAAACCCTTGATAATGGTGCGTTACGAACTTCGTTCTAACACACCCTACAATACCTAACTCCTACTCCTGACTTCTAACTTCTCACTCATAACTCCTAACTCCTCACTTAATTCCCGATTCCCTATTTATACGGCTGTAATGCTAATAACCTTACTGCCCCTGCGATTCAGCTGCTGCAATTTACTAGAAAGTTGCTCGTAGGGTACGACCAATTCCGCAGTACCCCGCCGCACTACAGATGAGTTCACAGAAGCGGCTTGTAATACCCTGATCCGGTATGTTGCTCCTCGACTACCTGTAGAGAGTCCTGTTAAGGCTCCGGTCGAGACTGGGTAGATAGGTGAAGCCAGATTCTTCGCTACTTCCCAGGTTAGCCGCCCTTGTCCTTGTTTTTGTCCTTGAGCGCGATCGCTACTGGCATAACCCCGATAAAGTTGGAACAGTCGGCCAAATCCAACGTTTTTCAGTCCTACTTGACTTGTAAAGCCCCGATAGTAGGGCACAATATTTTCGCCAAAACTCTCTTGATATTCTAGTGAGTCAATGTATGAATTAATTTCAGCTTCGTAACCTTGTGAGTTGTAAAGATCAGCGTGGTACGAAATTTCTGACTCATCTTCTGGGGCCCGCCCCAATAAATGTTTATAGTTCAACTCGATAAACCGAATTTGCGAGTTGGAGTGGAAAAACTTCTCCCGATAGAGTTCCGACTGGGCAATAGCCAATACAAAACCTCTAACTGAAATCGCGCCGCGCTGCAACAGTGATTCGGCACTTACAAGATGCTCTTCATCTAGCAGGTATGAATTACCCAAAACCTGACGGTAAGCTGCCCGGATGATCACTTCTACATCCGCTTCTGTTCTATTGGGACGTAGTTCTGCTACTCCTGAGCTTTCAAAAGTGCTAATTCCCAATCTTGCTGCTTGTCCCAAAGCTGCCATCTTTAAACCTCCTCAGTTTTAACTGTAAAACCGAAAACTTTTTAGAAAATTTTTTTCTAATCTTTTAACAGTCTTGTGAAAATAAAACTGCCCAGAAAGGTAAACCAACTCCTAGCTAATTGCTAACAGAGCTTGTTTCCCTTTCCGGGCTAAATACACTCTCTAGCTGAGAGCGTTAATTGCGTAGTCGATGTAGGAATTGGCTTCTACAGCTGGATCGCCACTTAGACCGTGGTTAGCTTTGATATGCTTCAAAGCTTCAACATACCAGCTAGGAGACAAATCAAAGGTGCGGTTGATTTCAGCCAAGCCGGAGACTAGGAAATCATCCAATGGCCCTGTACCACCTACTACTAAGGAATAGGTAACGATCCGCAGGTAGTAACCAATGTCACGCACGCACTTTGCTTTACCAGTAGCGGTAGAAGCGAAGTTAGGCCCTTGTTGTTGAGTGGTGTAGGGGAACTTGTTGTACACCGCTTGAGCTGCGCCTTCTGTCAAACGTTGAGCATTATCGGTCAAGCTTTTTGCTGCTTCTAAGCTAGCTGGAGCTTGGCGAAAACGACCAAAAGCGGTTTGAATTTCTGTGCTGGAGAGAAAGCGACCTTGAGAATCTGCGGTGGAAACTGCTTCGGTAAGAGGTGTTTTCATGAGTTTAGTATCTCCCTATTTACAATTTTGTTGAAATTTGTTTTGTCTAACTGACAATTGTCAGTTAATAGCATTGGTTGATCAGGCTTAACCTACAGCAGCGGCAGCGCGGTCAAAGTAGCTAGCAACTTCAGATAACAGAGAGCTGCAATCGCCTCTGGTGATTCCATTGGTGTCACCAGCGATCGCAAGAGCTGCTTCCTTCATCTTTTCTACGCCAACTGCTACAGAAGCGCCAGGAGTTCCCAACGCCAAGTAGGTTTCGCGCAGACCGTTCAAACAACGGTCATCCAATACACTTGCATCACCAGCAAAGATTGCATAGGTAACATAGCGGAGGATGATTTCCATGTCGCGCAAGCAAGCTGCCATGCGGCGGTTTGTGTAAGCATTACCACCAGGAGCAATCAACTGAGGTTGTTCAGCAAACAAAGCGCGAGCTGCATTAGCAACGATCGCAGAGGAGTTGCCGGTAATCCGGTTAACGGTATCTGCACGCTTGTTGCCATCTTTAACAATTGCGCTCAGAGCATCCAATTGAGACGCGCTGAGATATTCACCGCGGGCATCAGCTTGGGAAACTACTTTAGCAAACGCATCTAAAACCATTGCTTTAATCTCCTAAATTTGCTTACGTTAACAGACTTGTTGGACTTCAAAGTAAAAAACTTTTGAATTTAAGTCTGAGTTTGGACTGTCTGAGCAGATTGGAAAAACTTACAACAGACATCTACAGGTATAAGTCTAATTTTTTCGGGTTTCCAATTAAAATTTTTTTTACAAAACTTCAAATTTCTATGAGCGATTGAAAAACCCGAAAAATAGCCACTCTACTTGCCTTGTAATGTTTTTTCCCTTACAAGTTATCTTTATACAATGCTCCAGCATCGTTTTTTATTACAAATTATTGTTATGTTTTTTCATTTCATTTACATAACTACACATAAAAGGGTGTAGTTATGAGAAGCTAGGTATCTAAATTGACATAAATTTCCTGAGACGTTCCAAAATGATCAATCAAACACAGACAGGGGGACAGGGAACAGTTTTTTTTCTTGTCCTCCAAGGCGATGAAAAACGTACTATGTTAATTTTGCTTGAATCTGTTAAAACTAAATCAGCTTGAATCTGTTAAAACTAAAAATGTTACCTCCACAGGCTGAAAAAAAGATGCGCTGCTGGATTCGCAGCCGCCATTTGATTTGTTCGGGTAACTTTTTTATATTCGAGACATTAGAATATACGACCATTGAAAGCTTTTCTGAATGTGTCGCTTCTTTAGGAGGAACAGTAATATCCGTTGACTCTATTAATAAAATTTGGATGGGCGATCATCGCCAAGTTATTTTATATCAGGCAAAAGCTAGTTTACATACACCTCATCATACTTTGAAACAATACTGGATAAAATCCGGTGATTTCTATACTAGATTTGATGGGCGTGTTTGAGAGCCGTCAATTTTGTAAAAATAACTGTAAATAGGTTTGTCAATTAGGTTGTGATTATGCAATTTCCCAAATTACCTCGGTCTATAGGTCAACTCACTACTCATGTATTAGCGATCGCGCTAGGAGTTGTGTTAACGGTTAGCAGCCTACAAGTGTTACCCTCCCAAGCCGAACCAGCACCCCCGCTAACTGCTGGAAATACTTCAGAAGTGCTTGCTCAAGGGCAATCACCTGCTAATAGTGCTATAGGTAGCAGTAGTTTTGTAACCGCAGCAGTGAATCGTGTGGGTACAGCAGTTGTCAGGATTGATACTGAGCGGACAATTACTCGTCGCACTGAGCCATTTTTTGAAGACCCCTTTTTACATCGGTTTTTTGGTGAGAATTTCCCCCAACAGATGCCTTCTGAGCAGCAGTTGCGCGGTCTAGGCTCAGGTTTCATTATTGACAAAAGTGGGTTAGTTCTGACTAATGCTCATGTGGTCGATAAAGCTGATAAAGTAACAGTCCGGCTCAAAGATGGCCGTACCTTTGAAGGGAAAGTTCAAGGTATTGATGAAGTCACAGATTTGGCAGTAGTCAAGATTAACGCTGGTAATGATTTGCCCGTCGCGCCCTTGGGTTCTTCCAGTAATGTACAAGTAGGAGACTGGGCGATCGCAGTTGGAAATCCTTTAGGATTTGATAACACCGTTACCTTGGGAATTGTCAGTACCCTCAAACGTTCCAGCGTCCAAGTTGGTATTAGTGACAAACGCCTGGAATTTATTCAGACAGATGCCGCTATTAACCCCGGTAACTCAGGAGGTCCACTATTAAATGGTCGTGGTGAAGTGATTGGGATTAACACAGCCATTCGTCCTGACGCAATGGGTATTGGGTTTGCGATTCCCATTGATAAAGCCAAAGCGATCGCATCTGTGCTGCAACGTGATGGTAAAGTTGCTCACCCATATTTGGGCGTGCAAATGCTAACTTTGACACCTGATCTTGCCAAGCAAAATAATACCGATCCCAACTCTCCGATTCAGATACCAGAAATTAATGGGGTTTTTGTCATGCGAGTTGTTCCCAATTCTCCAGCTGCATCTGCGGGAGTGCGGCGTGGGGATGTAATTGTTCAAATTGATGGTAAACCAATTACAAGTGCTGAACAATTGCAGAACGTTGTAGAAGACAGTCGCCTTGGTCAAGCATTGCAACTGAAATTGCAACGGGGTAATGAAACACAGCAGCTTTCAGTCCGCACATCTGAGTTGCAAAATGCTTCGTAAAAACGCACATCTGTATATTGGTGTCAACTTAAGTTCAGCAACAACCTAAAAACTTTATTTGTAGGTATGTAGAGACGCAATATATTGCGTCTCTATAGCTTTTTTGGGTTTGCCCTGGGTGTTGCGTCCTTCGCGTAGCGTCTCGTAGAGAAGGGCATCGCTTATGCTAAATTCAGTCTAATTTTAATTATCTTTTGTGGATCTAAACCGTGAACCGCTTATCAGTCTGGCACTTTACCACACCCTTAAATGGTCGGTCGTCAGCCCTATGCTTCATACTTACTTTCGAGGCCAGATATATGGTGCGAAAAATGTTCCCCAATCAGGCCCACTAGTCGTGGTGAGTAATCATGCTAGTTACTTTGATCCGCCAATTGTCTCTAATTGTGTACGCCGTCCAGTGGCGTATATGGCTAAAGAAGAGTTATTTGATATCCCTATTTTGGCGAAAGTAATTAAACTATATGGTGCTTACCCAGTGAGCCGGGGAAACGCCGATCGCACTGCCATCCGTGCAGCCTTAGAATATCTTAATAAAGGTTGGGCTGTCGGTGTTTTCTTGGAAGGCACTCGCACCCCAGATGGTCGAATTACAGACCCCAAAAGAGGCGCATTGCTGCTGGCGGCGAAAGCAAAAGCCCCAATATTGCCCGTGAGTATCTGGGGTAGTGAGGGGATTTTAAAAAAAGGCTCGGCGATACCTCGTCCAGTTCCCATCACTGTGAGAATTGGCAACTTAATTGATGCTCCCAGTTCCACTAATAAAGAAGAATTGGAAACTTTGACCCAAAAGTGTGCCACTGTGATTAATGAGATGCATGATTTAGGGCGATGAGTTAGACAAGCTCAGATATATGCTTTAGGGAGGTAGCGATGCTACTGCGGTAAACTACGCCACTTTACTTTTGTATATTTAAAGTCAACCTAGTAAATGTTTTTAATCCAAAATCTAAAATTATTATGAGCGGCTTTGAAGCCAAGAATTTTTGGGATCGATTAAATAATCTGGCGTTAGTCCGCTTTTTGCTTTTGGTTGCTTCTGGTTGGGCGATTGTACAGCTTTTAGCTTACTTTGAAGCAGTCATTGTTATTTTTACATTTGCTGCAATTTTGGCTTTTTTACTCAGCTATCCTGTACACTGGCTGCGGCATTTTTTGCCTCACGGCGTAGCTGTTGCTGTCATTTTCTTACTCAGCATTGTGGTTATTGGCGGTTTGATAATTACCGTAGGCTTGACAGTTTTATCTCAGGGACAACAATTAATTGATAGTATAACTGGCTTTGTGAATTCTTTAATACCTCTATTAGAGCGACTAGAAGGATTTTTGCGAAGTCGGAATTTGCAGATAGATTTAAGTTTCATTGAAGAACAATTACGAAACCAAGCTGTATCTAGTCTTGTTACTAGCTTGGCTGTTTTACAAGGGTTAATGACAAATTTTGTGACTTTTATATTAATTGCAGTTGTGGCTTTCTTCATGTTATTAGATGGAGAGAAACTATGGAATTTTATCTTAAAAATAGTACCAAAACATCGCCGCAATAGATTTACAAATATCATCAGACGGTCATTTTTAGGATTTTTTAGAGGTCAGCTGTTATTAAGCGCATTTCTCACAACTTCGACTTTCCTAGTTTTCGTAGTATTAAAAGTACCTTTTGCGTTGATACTGTCCATAATAGTGGGAATTCTTGACATCATTCCTGGCATAGGAGCAACATTAGGAGTAAGCACAGTAACTCTATTTGTGTTGTCTCAAGGTGTTTGGTTAGCATTAAAAGTATTGATAGCTTGTATTGTCCTTCAGCAAATACAAGACAATTTGATTGCGCCCCGAATTATGCAAGATGCGCTAAATCTTAATCCTGTAGTAGTATTCTTTGCTTTACTTGTAGGCGCTAAAGTAGCAGGTTTACTCGGAGTTTTTATATCTATTCCCATTGCTGGAGTAATTGTGTCTTTATTTGAAATTGATGAAATGAAAGCAGAAGTTTAGAGACGCTATTTAAGGAGACGCGATGAATCGCGTCTGTACAAGGGTCAGTCGTAGAGACGCGATTCATCGCGTCTTTAGTTAATAATGTGAAAATAGTTATTTACAAATAAACATTCGGAAATGATGTCGGATTTAAGAGCAGAATTAACAGAAATTTTGGATGAGGCAGAGTGGGAGTGGCTGATTCCTCATGT
>JBBSCU010000185.1:0-11376 GCA_038249935.1 Chroococcales cyanobacterium | reverse complement strand
TGCGACTGGTTCGCGGATACCATCGATGTCTACTGGTGGTGCTGCGATGAAGGCGATTACGAAGCAAGCGGTGGCAGCTAGTAGGGTAGGAATCATGACTACGCCGAACCAGCCGATGTATAAGCGGTTGTTGGTGCTGGTAATCCAGCTACAAAACCGTTCCCAAACGTTAGCGCTTTCGCGACGTTGAATGGTTGCTGTCATTGTTTTATAAGTACGGTTATTTGTGAATGAATTAGGTAGGTTTGACTACCTGTTACACATCTTAAAGAATTTATTGCGTTTTGTAAAGTACTTTCAGAAAATTTTTTTTTGAGATTTACGCACCCACAACAGAAAATCCCCAATTCACTTAAAAAGGGGACTTTGGGCAATACCATTTTGGATTTTAAATATAGTAGATATAGTAGATACGATTGGATTGGTAGAAATAATTAATCATTCCCGGATTCACTAATGACATCAAATCCAAGTAAACTTACTCGGATTTGATGTTGGATTTAAAACATTTTAATCTAGCTAATACCACGCGATTTGCGATCGCTCTTGCACAACTCGCTGATAAACTTCTTCAGTTTGCTTGGCTAATTTCGGCCAGCTAAAGCGCCGCTCTAGATCCTCATAAGCGTTATCCACCAACCATTGCCGATATCCTGGATTTTTCAACACTTCCAAAATTCCCCAAGCTAAAGAATCGGGATTGTTCACCAAAGTAACAATACCTGTTTTAGTGTGTTGCACCACTTCTGGAAAACCACCTGTATCAGAAACTACTACAGGTACACGAGAAGCAAAGCTTTCTAAAGCCACAATTCCAAAGGGTTCGTAAAGACTAGGAAACACAGCACAATCAGCAACAGTTTGAAATTTATCTAAGTATTTATCAGAGAGAAAACCTGTAAAATAGCAATGATGCCAAATTCCCAAATTCCAGGCTTGGCGCTTGAGATGGTCAGTATTGCCGCCACCAACGATCACAAATTTAACGTTACCTCCCATTTCCCAAAGGATCTTGGGTGCGGCATTAAGTAATATAGGTACACCCTTTTCGTAGGTCATGCGACCGAGGTAGTAGACGATTTTCTCATCATCTGTAGCAAATTGGCGGCGAAAATCCAGAGCATGAAAATTTATGTGATGCTGTTTCTTTTCGGCTCGGATACCGTTATAAATGACATTAATTTTATCCCAAGGACTGTGTAGCGCTCGTTCTACTTCGCGCCGCATATACTGACTGCAAACTATAATCCGCCAAGCGTTGTAAGCCAGCAAGATTTCTTTGCCATTAATATAGCCTTGGATGTCTGTGTGAATACCGTTATAGCGTCCGTATTCCGTTGCGTGGATTGTGGAAATTAGTGGTATTTTAAAATTATGCTTTAGAGCGATCGCAGCATCTCCTACTAACCAGTCATGGGCATGAATTAAATCAAAGGTTCGTTCCTCCAGGATCAACTTACCACCGTGATATCCCATACTCAGGTTGAGATTGACTACCCAATGGAAAAAATCGTTACTATGAGCGACTGGCACCCGATGCACGTTTACTCCCTCAACTACCTCGTACATCGATGCCTGACCAAACTCCGCTGTAATCAGGTGGACTTCATGCCCTAGTTTTACCAGTTCCGGGTACAATTCTGCTACATGACGCGCAATTCCCCCAACAATCCTTGGTGGAAATTCCCAACTCAGTACCAGTATCTTCATGTGCTAGACTCCCCAACACTTTACAAATATATCTAAAAAACCATATTTATCTAAAAATACAAGGGTAGTGAATGCAGTGAGTATTTTTACCAAAATTTTTAGATTTTTTAACAGTTATTTTGTTAAAGCTTATCAGCTGAATTAGCCAATCCTTCACATTAAACCTACAAATATGACATCCACACCCAAAATCCTCGCCTTTGCTGGCAGCACCCGGATTGATTCGTACAACAAAAAATTGGTAAAAATCGCGGCGGCTGGCGCTAAGGCAGCTGGCGCAGAAGTGACTTATATAGACCTACGCGATTTGCCTTTACCTCTTTTTGATGAAGATTTAGAAGCTGAAGAAGGACTACCCGCCAACGCCCGCACTTTCAAGGACTTGATGATTTCTCATCAAGGATTACTGATTGCTTCGCCTGAATATAACAGTTCGCTCACAGCAGTTTTAAAGAACGCCATTGACTGGGCATCCCGTCCATCCCCAAATGAAGCACCGTTGGCTGCTTTTGCAGGTAAAGTTGCTACTATTATGAGCGCTTCCCCAGGTGCTATTGGAGGTCTGCGCGGATTGGTTCATCTGCGGTCTATCCTGGGAAACATTAAAGTTTTGGTACTTCCCGATCAGATAGCTCTACCCAAAGCTTACGAAGCCTTTAATGCCGATGGCACATTAAAAGATACTAAACAGCAAGAATCTATTGAGAAGTTAGGAGATAGCTTAACAAAAATATTGCTAAAGCTCAACTAAATTCTTCAGGTATTCAGCGATCGCAAAAAGAGGAGTTAACGATGATCGCAAAAAGAAAATCTAGACATCCTGGCGAATTAATTAAGCGTCAGTAGATTAATATTTTTTGATAAAATTGATTTAGGTAGCATTCCATGCACACCTTTTTGGGGACTGTTCACAACTTGAGTGATGTGAAAATTTACAGCTAAACTACACAATACATAAGCATCTTCTGGCGACAAATTGATGAAGCGTTCCAGAAAATCAATCATGTTTTTTAAGGCTAATTCTAAGGCTTCATCTAAAGTTTGAGCAAAGCCCATTGTAATAATATGAGTTGGAGTTTCGGCGATTGGTGTTGTCAGTTGTAAATCCTTGCGAAGTTTCAGGGTAATTCTACCGTTCATAGAAGTTTCAATGGCGGTAACATTTACTTCGCCGTCTCCCTGTGCAGAATGCCCATCACCAATGGAAAATAACGCACCTGGTACGAAAATCGGCAAAAATAAACGAGAACCTGCTTGTAGTTCGCGGTTGTCGATATTACCACCGTAAGAACCTGGTGGGACAGAAGTTCGAGACGTTTCTGGAGTAGCAACACCAAGAATACCAAAAAACGGTTTGAGGGGAATTTTTATGCCAGTACCCGCCGGAAATTCAGCAATATTGTTTGCTAAATCAAGAGGAATGAATCTTAATGCGGGTTGATAAAACTGATGTGGTAAAGCTCCCCAACCTGTACGAATTGCATTGAAGCCTATAGGTAAACTAGGTGCGATCGCTTCTAATTGTACTTCTAAAACATCCCCCGCTTGGGCATCCCGCACATAAATTGGCCCTGTGAGTAAATGTGGTCCCCCAGCAATTTTGCGTTCTGGTAGAAGATTTTGGCAGATGTCAAGAAATTCTGGTGTGAGAAACTCTGGTGGTGCTTTGTCGTAAACGTAGTAACCAGTATAAGTTTCTACGTCAACAGTGTCGCCAGAATTAATAGTAAGTGCTGGTTCTAGCAGATGAGAAAAACCACCCAGATGCACGGTTTCTTTTGAGGCTTTTAAAATGTAGTGAGTCATCGCTGTTGTTGCTATAGCTGTTTTAGTTGTGTGCAATACAGAAGCCAGTCACATAGGCTAACTGGCATACTATATGCCCAATCTACTCAGCTATTTTTCCACAACTTGCCGCAAGGCCAATTGCTGTTGTTTGATATAAGGTACGTAATTACTGCTAGAGTTTGATACGCCGTTAGCGACAACTCCAATCAAGTTTAACTTACTCAGCATGGCTGTAGCTTGATTAAGCTGACTTCGCGTTACAATACCAATGCTTGCTACCATGACCACGCTACGACAAGACGATGCAGTAAGCATGGCATCCACCAAGCCGAGAACCGGAGAAGCATCTATGAGTATCAAATCATAGTTTTCCTCAAATGCTGCCATCAATTGCATCATCCGAGGGGAACTCAATAAATTAGCTGGGTCAGCAGGTTTTGGGCCGGCGGTCAAAATATCAATGTAGGCTGACCCTGAGTATTGAATACTAATCTGGTTGGGTAAAGTTGCATCACTAGCAAGTAGAGTTGAAAGCCCCTGTTCATTAGGAAGATTTAGCTGTTCGTGTATACTGGGATCGCGTAGGTTGGCATCAATCAGCAGTACTCTTTTGTGTAAACGAGCAGCACTCATTGCTAGACCCAACGCCAAAGCTGACTTACCCTCATCAGGTAAAGCTGAGGTAATCATCAAAGATTTCAAGTTAGTAACAGTATTTAAAAGTTCAATGTTTTTGTAAATCAGATCCAGTGATTCCCAACGCGGTGGAGATTGCAATACCTGAATTGTCCAGGGAGCGAGAACTTCTGGTTTGCCAAAAGGCAACTTGATCATTGATTCTTTAGGTTTGGCTGGCGGTAATTTGGGAGTTGTTCCCAACAACGGCATGGCCATTTGCTTCTCTAATTCAGCAGTGGTGTGAACTGCATCATCAGCCGATTCTCGAATAAAGGCAGCAATGCTTCCTAACATAAACCCAACCACAGCGCCTAATAGCAAGTTCTGTTGAAGATTAGGGCCTAATTGTCCGCCTTTTTGAGGTTCTTCTACAACTTCCCAATTAAATCCACCCTTGGAAAGTTCTTGACGCAATTGCTGTTCTGCTCTTAAAAGTTGCTCTAATCTTTCACGACTAAATTGCAGCTGTGGTAACATCCGATTGTAATAAGCCAACAGAGGCGGAAAGCGTTTAATTTCAAAACGCAGCTCGTTTTCTTTCTGCGCCAAAGTTTGATCGCGAGCAGTTAAAGCAACTATATTTGTCTGCGTTTCCACTAACTGACCAGCAAGGCTGAGATCAATTTGGCCGAGTTGTCCTCGTTCGAGAAGAGAATCTCCAGAAGTGAATCCACCAGAAGATTTTCCGCCTAAAGTTCTTCCTACTTCTTGTTGCAATAACTCCTTCTGACTCTGAAGTTGTTGTTTGAGATTTTGCACACTCGGAGTCTCATCTGTAAAGCGTAAGCGTTCTTGTGCTAATGCTAGTTCTGTTTTTTGGATTTCGTTCAGTAAGCCTTGATAGCGAGTAGACTGACTCAGACGAGAAGCAACTAAAGCATTCTGAGGAGAACGGTTAAGTTGTTCTTCTAAAGATTTTTGACGTGCTAAGGCTTCCCCATATTGAGCGCGAGTTGTCTGTCTTTCTTGGGCAATATTATTCAAAGCTGTCTCAATGGCTCTGGCTTGTGATTCTGGATCAATTAAGTTCTGATTTCGGCGAAATCTTTGTAAATTTGTCTCAGCCGCGTTTACTTCTTCACTAGCTTTACTTAACTGTTCCCTGATAATTTGCAGGCCTTTTTGTAAACGCGAATTCTGTTGTTGTTTGTTATATTCCACATAAACTTGTCTAATTGCACCCAGAACTTTTTGTGTCTTTTCTGGATCTCCAGCAGTGTATTCAACTTGAAATATTTTAGTAGCAACATTATCTTCTTTGCTCCTTAATTGAGTTAAGACTAAAGAAGCTTTAATTTCACCTGAACTTATATCTGGATAATCAGACTGAAGTTTATCAACTGCTTTTTGGATAAGTCCCGAACTCTGCATCAAGTTAAGCTGTGTTGCTGTATCTATCACAACATTAGAGTCAGTAAACTGATTGTCTACCCCAGCACCTTCTGTCTTACCTTGATAGTTAGGTTCTACTAACAGTTGCATCGAACTTCTATAAGTAGGTTTCGTTTTAAAAGTTACCATGCTTGCAATTGCGAGAGAACTAATAAATACTATTAAGAACCAAGGAAATCTCCGCACAAATACGGCAAACAATTGTCCGTAACTTGGTTCATTTTCCGAAGTTGGAGTTATATGAGGATTTAGACTAGCTTGAACCACTTTTATTATCCTTGTATTTTCTACGAAAGGCGACGCAAACGAAATTTACGCTAAGAAATACTGCGAAGAATACCTATTTTTTAACAAACCGCCAACGCATAGCGTCTCGTTAGAGAAGGAGGAGAGAGAAAAATAAATAGGTAATCTTGTACTGTAAAAAGATTAAGAAATCAAATGAATAATTGACTCACACCACAAGCTTGGTTAATAATTTGCTCAACTTTACTAAAGAAGGCATTCTCTGAAAAGTTTGCTACTGCATGATTACGGATGCGATCGTAATCCCAAGAAATGCCCTTGGCTTCTAGTAATGCAATTTGTAGAGATTCGGGTGTTTGTCTTTTGAAAAAGACTCCTGTTTCACCTGGTATTTGAGTATCTAATACTCCACCTGCTCCGTATGCAATGACTGGTGTGCCACTAGCATTAGCCTCTACTGGAACTAATCCATAGTCTTCTAAAGCAGCGACAATAATAGACTTGGCTTTGGAAAACAAGTCTTTGCGGGTTCTATCACTTACGTGTCCCAAGAACTCAATATTTTGTAATGCTTTGGATTTTAACCGTGCTTGTTCTGGCCCATCACCTGATATTAATAATCGCCACCCTAGCCAATTAAAAGCTTCGACTATTATATCAAGACGCTTATAACTAATCATCCGGGCGGAAGCAAGATAATATTCATCTTTTATATCTGAGAAAACAAATTTACTAGTATCAATGGGATAGTTCACCATCATTGCCTTTTTGCCATAAATATTTTCAATACGGCGGGCAACAACACTAGAATTAGCAATGTAAAGATCAGGTTCCTGTGCATATTTCAGGTCTACCTTTCTCATTACTTGGAATACTTGTTCAATTAAAGGAGCAAAATATCTATAGTCTCCGTACTCTCTTAAATAAGTTGCTGTATCCCATAAAAAACGGGTGACATTATGGCAAAAACAAATGTGGTGGGCATTGGGGTTTTTTCGCACTGCTTTGGCAAAGCTGGTACTACTGCTAATAATTAAATCGTAGTCTTGCAGATCCAAGGAACGAAAGGCAGGAAAATATAGAGGAGCCATCGACCTGAAATATTTTGCTGCATAAGGAATCTTTTGCAAGAAAGTTGTATTGACTATGCGATCGCCTAAATCAATAGTTTTTTGTGGATCGTACAAAGATGTGAAAATGTCTGCTTCGGGATAACGTTTACAAAGCAGTTCAAACACACGCTCTGCCCCACCACGCTGGGTTAAATAATCATGGACTAGAGCAATTTTCATGAATTTGACCTAAAGTTTTGATCAGGTTTGTTTGAATGCTCCCCAGCAATTTACTATCAACAACTTTAGGTTCAGCAGTATAACTTCTTATCTTCTTCATGAAACTATTGCGACAAATATGTTCGTAGGTGTCTCGGAGATCCCCCTAACCCCCCTTAAAAAGGGGGGCTTTTTCTCCTCTTTACCCCTTTTTTAAGGGGGTCGCCGTAGGCGGGGGGATCTGATCCGAAGCTGTACGCCCCTACAGCCAATTCATTTATTGCGAATATTTTTGAAACCGATATTATCCAACTGCTACCAAGATTTTTTCTGGGGCGAAATAAGTGTTTTGCTCAGTTCGTAGTTGGTCGCAAAGTCTGCCTTCAGGTAATTCTACATCCGCGTATGTGAGGACTTGATCCTTAGAAATATCTCGTTTTAGGCGACACCCTTCAGCTAAACCAATCGGTAGAAGATTTTGCTGTTGGACGATATCGGAATTTTCACATTGTCCGTAGGTCATGTAGTAGCCGATGCCATCTAGGGTTTCTCCTGCTTTCAGGTCGATTTTGGCGGTGGTGATCACATCTACTAACGGGCCTGCTAGTGGAGACATAACAGCATCACCAAATAAAACAGCACGCGCTACGGACAAAGGAACTTCAAAATGACAGAGGTGATAAGGAGTATAGAAGCTGTAAAGGGGACCTTCGCCTAATTTGTATAAGTTCAGATAGTGGCGTTGCTTGGGGTCGTCGTGAGTGGCAAATACATATACGCCTGGGCCTGGTTTTGCTCCAACTACATAATCGACAATGCCGCCCAGTTCCTTGAGTTGTTCAACATCATATATCTGGGTCATTTCATCGACATGACCGTTGAAGTCATATCCCAACATTCCCCGTTTGGCAACTTTCATGCCTGTGGCATTGGCAACGATCGCTTGCTCAAAGGAAATTTTGGTTCCGTCGGCGAAGCTAGCCACCATGTGAGGCTTTTGACCCCAACGTTTAGCAAATCCTTCTTGAGTGGTGGGATTGCGATAGGGGTCTTGGAGTCCTTTTATGTTACCGCACAATAAGGGAGTTAAACCAATGCTTTTTACAAAGCGGTAAAGGTTCATTTGTACCCCTGGCTGATCGCCATCACAGGCGCTGAGAATGACACCTGCTTTGTCGGCATACACTTTCAGGATGGGGCCAATGGTGCCATCGAGTTCGGCATTCATCATGATCACGTGTTTGCAATGGGCGATCGCTTCCATGACGATGTGAGCGCCAAATTCCACTGCACCTGTGACTTCGATTAAGGCATCGATGCCCTCAGCCCGACACAGTAACTTTGCGTCTTCTGTGACTGCATATTTACCGTTAGCGATCGCATCTTCTAATTCGCTGACAGTTGCAACAACTTGAATATTCTCAATTCCTGCTTCCGAATAAGCTTGTTTAGCTGCATCAATCTTACGATTTGAGATAGCAACTAACTCCATTCCTGGCACTGAATTGACAATTTGGTTGGCAATTCCTCGACCCATAAAACCAGCCCCAACCATTCCCACTTTGATGGGATTGCCTGCTGCTGCACGGGTTTGTAAGGCGCGATCAATAATAATCATGAACTAAACTCCTTTTTGGAACTGTTTGTTGTGTTACAAATTCTTGATAAATTTGCACTTAATAATTTGTTACAGCTAATTATTAAGTACATTTTCATTTTTTTACCTCACGCAGAGGCGCTGAGAAAGAGTTGAAATTATCTGGAAGCTGTACCGCCAACAGTCATCATTCTTAACAAAGGCCAATTTAAATCTTTCTCGGAGATTTCAGTTACATCTAGAGGCCAATCAATGTTAAAGAATGGGTCATCATAGCGTAAACCTCTCTCGTAACCTGGTGTGTAAAATTCACCTACCTGGTATACGACTTCAGTCTCATCTGTGAGTGCTTGATAGCCGTGAGCAAACATTTCAGGAACATATAAAGCGCGGCGGTTTTCTGGGGTTAGCTCTACACCAATCTGTGATAAAAAAGTGGGAGATTCAGGACGCATATCAATAATTACGTCATAGATAGCGCCTTTAGTACAGCGAATTAATTTCGTTTCTGCGGCTGGGAGAACTTGATAATGCATTCCCCGAATAGTGCCTTTTTTGTAGTTAAAAGACAGGTTACATTGGGCAACTGTTGGCTTTAATCCATGTGCCTCAAATTCTTGAGCGCAGAAAGACCGAGCAAAAAAACCACGGTGGTCTGGTTTTTCTTCTAAGTCAATAATGAATGCGTCTTTGAGTGCGGTTTCAGTGAAAATCATATAATTCCTTTTAGATGAATGTTGAGTAGAGAAAATAACAGTAATGAACGTGGATTTAATAACCTACCAAAGGGTACTAAGTCAGAACTTTAACTGCATCTGATGAAGAACGTAACTCTGCTCTGGGATAGGTATCATCCCAGTATTGGGTGCAGAGGTGTGGTCGTTCGGGAGGGTTAGCGGTGTAACAAAAAAATAGCGCTAATCGGTCTTCTGTGCGGACTGTGCCATGATGCAAAACATTTTTCGTATCTACAAGAATGACTGTACCTGCTAGGCCTGGGCAGGATTTCCAAGCTGATTTGGGGATGACTGATTTTACTTCTTCATCCTCGATACCTAGATAGCCTGACTTCCAAAGTTTGTAGTAAAGCCGAAAATAATTCCAACTAAGTAAGGAAGTTAAAGAACGCGGAATATATTCAAAAGGCCCAGTTTTTTCTTCTACATCATTCAAGTAAATAAAGATTTTGATAATGCGGCGGTCTTCGGCATCGCTATGCCATAACAGCGTCCCAAATTGATGTTTGCTCTTGAAATCTTTGCGTAAATGTACACCATGAAAAGCAACAGGAAGACCAATATAATTTTCGATGGTGTTGAGCAGTCTTTTCTCTCTCGCCCAGGTATAAAATTCTGGTAAACCTGTAACTGTGGAAATTTGGGGCAACTTTTCATCTAGATGGTCGTTGTTGGGATTTTCCATCTGAGACAATTGATAGTAAGCAGCTTTGAGCAGTTCGGAGCTAGAGCTTAACCCTAAATCTGCCAGTGTTGTGACGCAAACGCCATCTTTTTTGAGAGCATTCAGGATGTTGCGATCGCATCCTTCCAATGCTGGCAGATTTCTGCTATGCTTCCAACGAGCTACATAGTATTCAAAGTCAGAAAACAGTGTAGCTATTTTGCTTTTAATTGCACTAAACATGACCTTAATACCTTCTATTTTTGATGTGTAATTATCATAAATTTAGTAGTTTATGATTTGTATATCCGCACTTCTTGAGTAGATATTTCACTTGATTCTGCTAACTCAAATTCTTTGGAAACCATTACGTCAAAAGCACATAAGCCGACTAAACCCAAAAATGGGACTACTGTTTTGATAGCGGACATAGGCCATCTTCTTAAAGCACCCAAAAAAACTTTCAAGCTGACTTCTTTACGGTTCTGCAAAATCATCCACCTGCAAAACTGCTTAGAATATCCACTTTTTTCCAACTTTAAAATCACTTCGGGTATATGTTTGTATTGCATTAACAGTGCAGACTTTGGTTCTTTCTGCCAATAACTCACACCTACAATACATTCTAAATAAGTCTCTTTAGTGACAATTACAATACCATTAGCAGCACAATATCCGGCTAAATATGCTAAAGATATCCAGTTATTCTCAGCATCTGGCCAATTTTGTAGAGCGCGTTTTACTAGGTCAGTGCGGTAAACTGTAGCACTCAGAAAAATAACTGCGCCGACACTTTTAGAGAAACAATGTTCAAATATGCTTTTACCATTACCATCACCATCTTCACTATCAACATCAAACCAGCGATTACCAACAATTGTTGGTGGATGAACTGGTTCACCAGTAATTTGGTTACGACCGGAAAAGTTAAGGAACAACAATGATAAATCTTGATGTTGTCTGAGTTTGTTAATTACATAAGCAATCGCTCTATCTTGAATTGGGTCATCATCACCAATTGTCCAAACATATTTTGTTGTAGAAGAATTTAGGCAATACATAATATTTTTTACTACGCCTAAATTCTTAGAGTTTTTATTTGATTTAAATGTAATATTGCTAAGTGTTGCTTGCCATTTTTGAATCACTTCTTGAGTATTGTCTGTTGAACAATTATCAGAAACTAAAATTTCACATTCATCTTCAAAACCTTTGATAGCTTGAGCTAGCCACGCTAACTGTTTATTGAGTAACTCAGCACGATTATAAGTCGGTATAGCAATGGTCAGTAAT
>JBBSCU010000184.1:0-11484 GCA_038249935.1 Chroococcales cyanobacterium | reverse complement strand
TTTCATTCTCATCTAGCCCGCCTCAGAATGAATTCTGAGTCTAATAGCGAAAGTCGTCTAAAGACGACTGAGACTCATGTTATAGTCCGTTTTAACGGACTTTAGCTATAAGAAAAGGAACTTTAGTTTTGGGCGGTTTATACCCAGAATGAAATAGCCCTGGTGTTAACTTAAGTTTCAAATGCTAATGGAAGCGGTGTTTTGGTAGGGTATGTTACGCCCAAAGCTAACGCACCGCTATAATTCAAGTATCCTTTTTTAAGAAAAATTTTATCTAAAATAATATTTTCAAAAATATGTTGACAAATCCTTAAATGAAGGTTGCTAATCTATATACTAAGGAAATTTGAAAGAACCGAGTCTAGACGTGACAAATGAACATAGCAAAAATCCGTCGCAGCTGTTGTGAACTTGCTGCGGCGGAGAAAGAAAATTAAAACGCCAAGATGAAGCAAGGCGAAATGCTTGCGCTATAAGGATAGAAAGAAAGTAAAAATGAAGAAGTAAATTTACCTTTTATTTTTTACCTTATACTTTTTACCTAGTCTTCCCCTCGACGTTTCCTACTGTGCTAGATGTACAAAATATATAGTTTTTAGTTCTAGTGAAAAGTATTCTAACGATCAGTTTTTGTGTATTATGTTAAACGCTAAATCCAAACTAGTCCACAAAAAACGTTAATGTGCGACAATTTAGGCGATCGCTACAAAAAATCAAATAAAAATAAATAAAAAATTAAATTTAGACGTGGATGCCCTGAGAGTGTTAACAAACTAGCTTGTGGTATCTTGCTGTCAAGATTCAACTCTATGGATATGGACAAACCTTTTTTGTATGACGAAGACTTCTATGGCTGGACACAGCAACAGGCTAAAGCGTTGGAGCAGAGGCTAGTTATGCAACTAGACTGGCAACATCTGCAAGAGGAAATTCAAGCTTTGGGGAGACAAGAGTATCGGGAACTCGTAAGTCGTTTGAGTTTATTACTCGGTCATCTTTTTAAGTGGGAGTATAAACCTGAACAACGCGATCGCAGTTGGTTTTTAACAAGCAGTTTAAAGAAGGGTACGAGTGGTTTTTAGGGGAATCTCTTTAAAACCACGCACCACCGCAGCTTTGAGGGAGATAGTTTCAGCTGATGGAAAAATTTATTCCCGGCTAATTGCAGAAATATGTTTATACCTGCGTCACAATAAACCACAAAATAACTGGAGTGCTGTAGTTTTATACCCAAACAGAAGTGTAGATACAGGAGATATCAAACATTACCATGAGTTTTTCACAAGTGGGCGCGTCAGGCGGATTTATTTGGATGAATTAGGCGAGGCTGCACCGCTTCCAATTGGCATTGCAACTGCTAAATTAGTAATTGCAACCGACGATATAGCGATCGCACAAGCAAGGGTGTTGATAGACAGAACCAAGTCAGAGATAGGCTCACCACTAAAACAGCAGCAATTATTACAATTTATAGAGACTATTTTGGCTTACAAGTTTCCTGCAATGAGTAGGGAGGAGATGGAGGAAATGTTTGGCTTAAGCGAGTTAAAGCAAACCAGATTTTATCAGGAAGCCTTTCAGGAAGGTGTTGAACAAGGTAAACTCAAAGCAGTACCAGCAATGCTAGCAGCAGGGGTTGACTGTAGAACAAGTAGCACAGGCTTTAGATTTGAGTGTCGAAGAAATCAGACAAGTAGCACAAAGTCAGTCTTGAGATAGATGTGGTAAATTTTATCCGTAACTCAAGCTAAACTTTGTTTGTGCCTCTCCAAACTTGATCACGACGATTTTATAGTTAATTTTTGTTAATATTGGAGGCGGTGTTAGTCCTTCGTCCTCAACCACCTAATCCCTACCTGAGAAAAACTTAATGCTGCGACTAGAACATATAAGTAAAATTTATCCCACAGGCGAAGTTCTCAAGGATATCAACTGGGAAGTTAAACCAGGCGATCGCATCGGCTTAGTCGGTGTCAACGGTGCTGGAAAATCCACCCAACTCAAAATCATCTCTGGGGAAATTGAACCCACCGCCGGCGAAATCATCCGTCCTAATAGCTTACATATAGCCTACCTCAACCAAGAGTTTGAAGTAGACCCCACCCGCACCGTTAGAGAAGAATTTTGGACTGTCTTCCAACAAGCCAACGAAGTACAGTTATCTCTGGCACACGTACCACAAGAAATGGAAACGGCTAACCCAGAGGAACTGGATCGACTGATCGACAAGTTGGATCGTTTGCAGCGCCAATTTGAAGCCTTGGATGGGTACAACTTAGACGCACGCATCGGGAAAATCTTACCAGAAATGGGGTTTGGGCTAGAAGATGGCGATCGCCTCGTCAGTGCCTTTAGTGGTGGTTGGCAAATGCGGATGAGTTTAGGTAAAATTCTTCTGCAAAAACCCGATTTGTTGCTGCTGGATGAACCGACTAACCACCTAGATTTAGAAACCATTGAGTGGTTGGAAAATTACCTCAGAGGGCTAGTTACGCCGATGGTAATAGTCTCCCATGACCGCGAGTTTCTTGACCGCCTCTGCACCCAAATTGTCGAAACTGAACGTGGCGTTTCCGCTAGCTACCTTGGCAATTACTCGGCATATTTGGAACAAAAAGCCGAAAGTCAATTAGCACAACTTAGCGCCTACGAACGCCAGCAGAAAGAATTAGAAAAACAGCAAACCTTTGTCGATAGATTTCGCGCCAGTGCTACTCGCAGTACCCAAGCAAAAAGCCGGGAAAAACAACTCGACAAAATCGAGCGCATCGAAGCACCCATCGCTGGAGTAAGAACTCTACACTTCCGTTTCCCCCCTGCACCCCGCAGCGGACGCGAAGTAGTGGACATTAAAAATTTAACTCATCTTTATGGTGAGAAAATCCTGTTTTTGGCAGCAAATCTCCTAATTGAAAAGGGCGATCGCATTGCATTTCTTGGCCCCAATGGTGCTGGAAAATCTACCCTTCTGCGTGTGATTATGGGTATGGAACAACCCACAGAAGGTAGCGTTCAATTAGGCGATCACAACGTTATTCCTGGTTACTTTGAGCAAAATCAAGCTGAAGCTTTGGATTTGAAGAAAACTGTCATGGAAACAATCCATGATGAAGTTCCCGACTGGGATAATCAAGAAGTCCGCACGCTTTTGGGACGATTTTTATTCACTGGTGACACTGTATTTAAAGCAGTTGGGGCATTAAGTGGAGGGGAAAAAGCTCGTCTGGCGTTGGCAAAAATGCTCTTACGTCCCGCGAACTTGCTAATTTTAGATGAGCCGACAAACCACCTAGATATTCCAGCTAAAGAAATGCTGGAAGAAGCCCTCAAAAATTATGATGGCACGGCAATTGTAGTTTCCCATGATCGCTATTTTATTTCTGAGGTAGCGAACAAAATCGTCGAAATTCGTGATGGTGAATTCCGCGTCTATTTAGGAGATTATCATTACTATCTCCAGAAAATTGCCGAAGAAAAAGAACAATCAAAGTTAGCTGCAATAGCCGCCGAAAAAGCCGCTAAGAAAGCGGCAAAAGCTTCCACAAAAAGTAAATGAGGGACTGGATAATGCCTTAGTAGTAGTCCTAAAACGCTACTACTAAGGAACGCAAATTTAATAATGTTCAATTTTTATTTAACTTGGAATGGTGTGTTAGCGGAGCGTAACACACCCTACTTTTGCACTTTATTTAATCCACATTCCTAAGTAAGCACTCGCTATTAATAAGCAAAAACATCACAAATCTTTAAAAAAACTGCAACTCCTTCGTAAAAGAAGTTTATAAGCAAAAATTCACTTGCGGCGTGGATTAGCAGTGGTATCATTCGGGTATTACAAAGAGTAAAGGGCAATTTTACTATGACCAAAGCACCTGTTGCTCCTGTGGTGCTAGTCATTTTAGACGGATGGGGCTACTGCGACCAAACGCGAGGAAACGCTATTCTTGCTGCTAAAACTCCCATCGTGGACAGTTTATGGGCAGCTTACCCGCATACCCTCATCCACACATCAGGAAAAGCCGTAGGGTTGCCAGAAGGTCAAATGGGCAACTCGGAAGTTGGTCATTTGAACATTGGTGCTGGGCGAGTAGTACCGCAAGAATTGGTACGCATCTCTGATGCGGTCGAAGACGGTTCTATTGCCTCAAACCCAGCACTGGTAAAAATTTGCCAGGAAGTTCGTTCTCGGAATAGCAAGCTGCATCTAGTAGGACTTTGTTCTGAGGGAGGGGTGCATTCACATATTACCCATCTATTCGGACTACTTGACTTAGCCAAAGACCAGCGAATTTCAGAAGTTTGTATCCACGCTATCACCGATGGCCGTGACACCGCCCCAACTGAGGGTGTAAAAGCAATCACACTGCTGCAAGATTACATAGACCGTACAGGCATTGGGCGCATAGTCACCCTCAGCGGTCGCTACTACGCGATGGATCGCGATCACCGTTGGGATCGAGTCAAACGCGCCTACAATGTCATGACCCAAGATGGGGCGGGTGACGATCGCAAAGCTGTGGAAATCTTACAAGCATCTTACGCCGAAGGGGTAAAAGATGAATTTGTCAACCCAATCAGAATTGCCCCCGGTGCAATAGAACCAGGGGATGGGGTGATATTTTTCAACTTCCGCCCCGATCGCGCCAGACAACTAACTCAAGCTTTGGTTAGTCCCAAATTTGACGGTTTTGAAAGACAGCAAATTACACCGCTGTCCTTTGTCACGTTTACGCAGTATGATTCAGACTTAACCGTGTCTGTAGCCTTTGAGCCTCATAATCTCAGTAATATTCTGGGAGAAGTAATCGCTAATCATAGTCTGAAGCAGTTCCGCACCGCCGAAACCGAAAAATACGCCCACGTCACCTATTTCTTTAATGGGGGTCTGGAGGAACCTTTTGCCGGAGAAGACCGAGAACTAGTAAGTAGCCCGATGGTAGCAACTTACGATCACGCCCCGGCAATGTCAGCAGCAGCAGTTACAGATGTAGCGATCGCTGCGATTCAAAAGGGTATATATTCTTTAGTTGTGATTAACTATGCAAACCCAGACATGGTAGGGCATACTGGCCAAATTGAAGCTACCATTACAGCAGTTGAAACAGTTGATCGCTGTTTGGGACGTTTATTAGAGAGCGTTATCAAAATCGGTGGTACAACAATTATTACTGCCGATCATGGCAACGCTGAGTATATGCTAGATGAGGGGGGTAATCCCTGGACAGCTCACACCACTAACCCAGTCCCCTTGATCTTGGTGGAAGGAGAGAAAGTCAAAATCCCTGGATATGGTACAAATGTCGAACTGCGAAACGATGGCAAGCTATCCGACATCGCCCCCACTATTTTAGAGATTTTACAGCTGCCTCAGCCACCAGAAATGACCGGGCGATCGCTGCTGAAAACAGCAGAATATGACCTACAACGCAGTCGTACTCCCGTGCAAATAGGGTTGTAAAAGATTGCTGAGTTAGGAGTTTTTAGTGAACTCCTGACTCCTGTTAGCGATAGCGGGGCGTTTAGCCCATTCTGACTCCTGAATTCTATTTTTGAAACTTTTTATAAATGAGATTCCTACCATGACAGTTACTAATATCGTGCAAGGCATTTGGACATTTTCCGCCACTGGTTTGATTATCTTGGTTTTACTGCATAGCCCCAAAGGTGATGGCATTGGAGCCATTGGCGGACAAGCCCAGCTATTTAGCAGTACCAAAAGTGCAGAAAACACCTTAAACCGAATTACTTGGGCATTGACAGTAATTTTTCTGGGTTTAACAGTGGTTTTGAGTGCTGGTTGGCTACCTAAATAAGGATAGGTCAATGGGGAGAAGAACCCAACACTCGATACTTAACAGCCTAATAAATTTGATTTCACGCCAGTTAATTTTAATTACATTTATTGGCACAGGGCTGTTAATCATTTTTATTAATCTTCAGTCGAGTTATGGGTTTACAACAATACCAAAGTATGTATATTCAAACTTAACAATTTCTCTCCCCACCTCATCTCGCCCAAAACCTCATCCCTTACCGCCCACACTGGCACAGTGGCAAGATAGGACTAACAGTGGTGACTACTTTTCTCAAGTCACAACAACCCAAGTAGGTTATTTAGTCTGGTCACAATTTCCGGTTCGAGTTTACGTAGAACCACCAAGAGCCGTTAACGAAAAACAAGCTCAAGCATGGGTTAACGGTGTCTTGCAGGGTGTACAGGAGTGGAATACTTATTTACCTTTAACAATAGTCGAACAGCCAGAAATTGCTGATATTAAGATTGTGCGAAAAGCGCCACCCCTACAAATTTCCCCTGGTAATAATATACCCCGTGCGCGATCGGCCCAGACGACTTACGAGTTATACACCAGCAACAAAGTTTTATCCCACCACTTCACCATCTTGTTAAGTCCCAGTCAAACAGGTGACTATCTCATTGCAGCTACCCGCCACGAATTCGGTCATGCGTTGGGAATTTGGGGTCATAGTCCGCTACAAACTGATGTTTTATATTTTTCTCAAGTTCACAACCCGCCGCCTATTTCTGCCAGAGATGTAAATACTCTAAAGCGGGTTTATGAACAGCCAACCAGTTTAGGATGGTCTTTAGTGGATAATTCAAAACAGTAGTTGGAAAAAATTCCAGCAAGTTTTGAATAAAGTGCCTAACGTAGAACCAGAAGAATATGATAAATTATAGCGACTTAATTTTATGTTACTGCTGATTTAAAATATGAATATGTTTCGTGCAAAGAATCAAAATTTAAGATTAAGGCAACCAATTTTTATTCAAAATTTGCTCTAAGGTATAAGGACATAATTCAGGGAAATTGGTTAGATTTGTTTTAGCCTTAACATAATCTAAGGCATCGCTATAAATTAGGCTGAAATTATCCTCTAAATGTTTGCGTAAATTGGCACTTAAATCTTCATTTAGTTGATTCCGAAAATTAATAATTTCCGCAGCCCAATGATTAGCATTTGTTAGCTTTTCTAAATCCCAATATTGATAAAGTAATAAATATCTAATAATCTGTTCCAATAAACTTCTGACTCGCCTTTTTTCATTTTTAGCCAAATCTTCCAATTCTTCTATTAAGTTTTCATAGTCAACGTCTGCTAATTGTCGATTTTTGAGACATTTAATAGTCTCCTCTAACCATTGCAGGTAATTGGATTCATATAATGTTTTTATGTCGATAATTGCAGTCATTTGTTGATTTTGTCGCTTTAATTTACTGTTATTTATTATTTCACGTTAACTAATATATTAATTTTTGCCGATAATTGCCCAGAAAAAAAAGATACACAGTACCTAGAAGTTAAGTCAGAAGATATCCAGCGACTCCAAGAAGAACAATCAACCAAAAGTTCTACCCTACTGTCTGTCAGTAATCCAAGTCTCTCGCTGTTGTCCCTGAATCGACTGTACAATTCCAAACCTTCCCTCAATTTTGCGTGGCAGAGTGCCTATCCCAAAGATGTAAACGCAAACTTCTTCTGGTTGATCTGTCAAAACACGAACTCTGGCTTCGTCATCTTGTGAACGCTAACGTTTTGTTCAGGCAACGGATTTGTGAAGCAATAGACGTATGTTCGGTAGCACTTTCCATGTTCTAGCTGCTCTAAGTCAGGGATATTTCTCAACTTTATCTGACTTACGTCATACCTCATTTTGTTAACTCTAGATGGTCTAGTAAAACTGGTAAGAGAATTATTAGTTAGGTATCTATATTTTACCCGATCGCATTGTTTTTGAGGTTGTCTGCAAGGCGTAGGCGTAGCCCGTCATAGACATCGTACTACTCTTCCACAACAGGCGATCGCTTTATTTTTGAGGTTTTCGGTAAGGCGATGTCTAACGATAAGCCGCTTTGCGTCTACGCTAACTCTTCCACAACAGGCGATCGCTTCTATATTTTCCACGATATCATAATATGATATCGTTAGATTGATAGCTATACTCAACTTAACTGCATGATGGCTGTAATTGTATTGATTAAATGGATCTCAATAACAAACAACGTCAGATTTTAGAATTAATTTTTACAAATCCTGTACCATCTAATATTCTTTGGAAAGATATTGAAAGTTTATTCATAGCTCTAGGTGCTGATATTAGTCAAGGTAGAGGTTCGCGAGTTCGTGTGAAATTAAACGATCTCAAAGCTGTTTTTCACGAACCGCATCCTCAAAATGAGACAGAGAAAGGAGCAATCAAATCTGTTAGAGAATTTTTGATTAAGGCAGGAATTGAAATATGATGACTTATAAGGGATTCACAGCTAGTGTAGAAGTAGATGTAGAGGCGGGAATATTGTTTGGTAAAGTCATAGATATTAATGACGTGATTACCTTTAAGGCAAAAACTGTAGATGAAGCGCGTCAAGAATTTCAAAATTCTGTTGATGATTATCTTGCCTTTTGTGAAGAACTAGGAGAGGAACCTGATAAACCATTTTCTGGTAAACTTCCATTCCGCACAACTCCAGAACACCACCGCAAAATATTTATTGCTGCTAAAAAGGCTGGTAAAAGCATAAATGCTTGGATGGATGAAATCTTAACTGTTGCTGCGGATAAAGTAATCAATACTTAGAGTTAACCTGATTAAAATACGAGGTGCAATGTCTACGACGGGCTATTCGGCTTCTACCTGGCCGAATAGCCTCATTGTAATTTTAGGGAATGCAATCTTGGGAGTTTGTGAGGTGTCGCAGCTACGCTCGTCGTAAATATAGCTCACTCTTTTACAACAGGCGATGTCTAACGACAAGCCTCTATGCTTTTATCTTAAGATCAACAAAATTTTGAATAAATATGAGACTATAGAAACATTAAAACAGCTAGAAAAACGTGAGTCAGCAAGACAAACTATTAGACAAAATCCTCTCTGGGACTTCTGATACAGATATCCCTTTTGCCCAACTGTGGCAACTCTTATATAAACTAGGCTTTGATGAACGGATTCGTGGCGATCATCGGATTTTTGTCAAAAACGGTGTTGAGGAAATATTGAACCTGCAACACAAAAGAGGAAAAGCCAAAAGCTATCAAATTAAACAAGTTCGTGCAGTGATTCTCAAGTATGAGCTAGGAAGTAAAAATGATCTTTCGCTATGAAATTATTCTCTACTGGAGTCAAGTAGATCAAGGCTTTATTGCCGAAATACCAGAATTACCAGGCTGTGCTGCTGACGGCGATACTTATCAAGAAGCCCTACACAATGTAGAAGTCGTTATGCAGGAGTGGATAGAAACAGCTAAGGATTTAGGGCGTCCAGTTCCTGAACCTAGACCGCGTTTGATGTCCATTTAAATTGAGAAACAAATCAATACAACTATATTCAATCTTTCTTGAACATGATTACTTTTGCAAAATGTCTATTTGGTGGCAATAATATTAACAACGCTGCAACTGTGTTAACAACACAACAATTTCATCAATTGCCTGTCGTACCACTGTTGCAGGTTGTTCTGATTGATTGACGATAATACTGAAAACCAACGGCTCATACTTAGGCGCATTCAGATATCCAGATAGAGAAACTACACCCGTTAAGGTACCTGTTTTTGCTTGCACAATCCCCTCAGCAGATGTGTTTTGAAAGCGGCCTTTCAAGGTTCCACTTTTACCAGCTACGGGTAAAGATACGCGATACATAAATGCTGTTGGTGTTTTTGCTATTCCTCGCAAAGTTTGGACAAAAGCTTCTGGTGTCACTAAGTTACGACGTGATAAACCCGAACCATCCATTAAAATATAATTTGCTGAATCAACTCCCAATTGAGTTAAACTCGCTTTGATAACTTCTAAACCTACATCAGCGCTAGTCTGATTTTTCACTTTAGGTTTTTTTACAACTAACGCTCTCAGCAGTGCCTCAGCATAAAGATTATTACTATTTAGATTCGTCTCTGCTAATAATTCAGACAAAGGTGGCGACTCTACAAATGCTATTTCTTCTTGATTAAGACCACCACTTTCTACTAATGTTTGCCCCAAGGTAATTTTTTCTGTTGCCAAAGCAGTACGGAAGCGCCGTAAGAAGTAATAATTAGGGTCAACTACAGGCAAATCTATTAAAGACGGTTCGGAATTGGCTGTTAATTGTCCTTGAATTCGTAATACTGTTCCTGATAATTCGCGGGTAACGTTGACGTAGCTTGGTTGATTTTGGACAACGGTTATTGACTGATTAATTATCCGCCACTGTTTCGCCTCATTGATGTCAGTCCACACCACTTGTAAAGGTTTACCTACAGCCTGTGGCACAAGTTTTAAACTAAAAATATTTTGATTTAAAATAAAGCTGTTGACTGGTGCGCCATAGTCTGATTGCACATCTTCCCATTGCCAAGTAGGGTTAACAATATCTCCTTGAATATAACTATCATCGGCAATCAATCGCTGAATTTGAGTGATACCTTTCTGTTTTAGCTGCTGTGCTAATGTTTGCAGTTGAGTATCACTTAAGCTAGGATCTCCCCTACCAACAACACGTAAAACACCATTACCACTCTGATAAATTGAGGTGCGAATCCGAAAGTTAGCGCCCAACTGCTGCAATGCTGCTGCTGTTGTTAGCAACTTGAGGTTAGACGCGGGAGTAAAATATTTCTGAGCATCTCGACTGTAAAGAGTTTGCGCGGTTGACAGGGGTTGCACTAAAATTCCCCAGCGCACTCGACTGAATAAGGGACGATTGATTACGGTATCAATCGCTGTTCCCAGTTGGGTAGGGCAAATTGATTTTGTGGTAGTTGTTGGTGCAATTGGGGTTTGTGCTTTAGCTGCTGGCTGGGTAAGACTAATTTGAGTACCTAGAAACAGCAGCATTAAGCTAAGAGAAATTTTCCTGGTCATTACATAGTTGTTAAAACTACTTGATGATAATACCTTGGTATGGCATTTTTTTAACGTCGGTTCGATGGGAGGATTCCAAATATTTTTTCTCACGCAGAGGCGCAGAGGCGCGGAGGAGCTTTTCTGGTGAAATGGGACTAAAGAAACAGAAAGCTGAGATAAATCAAGATAAAGATGTTTGGCGATATCTTAAAAAAGAGTTTAAGGTGTAACCAGTAATTTAAGTGTTTTACGAAATTTAATGAAATTATTTACTACGTTAATCGCTACGGCTGCTAGTGTGGCTACTGTAGCTATTTCTGCACCTGTACACGCACTCACTTTTACCCAGTGGAATTTCAACACTCTCTCTTTGGGTAATGCTGGTATTGCTACTACTGGTAGTGGAAGCGCCACCCCTGTTGGAGGAACATCATTCGCGCTTGCCACAGGTACATCTACTGATGTTGGTAGCCCTAATCAAGCTTTGGGTACAGCCGCTTACCCAGCCCAGGGCATTGGTAGCAAAACGGCTGGGGCGCAATTTGCCACTAGCACAGTAGGATATCAAAATATCATTGTGACTTGGGAGCAGCGCAACTCAGGTACTGCAAGTAGATACGGCCAGTTTCAATATT
>JBBSCU010000183.1:0-11545 GCA_038249935.1 Chroococcales cyanobacterium | reverse complement strand
GCTTAAAGAATGTTTGAAAAGTCTTCTTGTTGGTAGCAAAACGTTCTAGATCCCCCTAAATCCACGCCACGTGCTTCAAGTCGGGAAACCCGCCCAACGCAGTGGCTCCCCTTAAAAAGGGGGACTTTGATTCCGGTTCCCCCCTTTTTAAGGGGGGCTAGGGGGGATCAGTAAGTGCCTAAGATCACAGACAATCACTTTTCAAACAACCTCTTAGTAAATACGATGAAGTGATACAAAAGTGTATCATGTGCTCAATATATTTAAGTGAAACAATCTCCTGCTTCAGCATTGGGGAGAACATTAAAAAACTATACAGGAGGGCTGACATTGCAAGTTAAAGCAGCAGTAGCTTACAGTGCAGGTAAGCCGTTGACTATTGAAACCGTTCAACTATCAGCACCGCAAGCTGGGGAAGTGTTAGTTGAAGTTAAGGCTACGGGAGTTTGCCATACTGATGCCTTTACCCTATCTGGTGAAGATCCCGAAGGTTTGTTTCCGGCAATTTTAGGACATGAAGGTGCTGGTGTGGTAATGGAGGTAGGTGCTGGTGTCACCAGTCTCAAACCAGGGGATCATGTGATTCCTCTGTACACTCCCGAATGCCGTCAGTGCGAATATTGTTTGAGTTTCAAAACTAATCTTTGTCAAGCCATTCGTTTAACTCAAGCCCGCGGTGTCATGCCCAATGGCAGCAGTCGCTTTAGTATTGATGGGCAAATGATTCATCATTACATGGGTACATCCACCTTTGCTAACTATACGGTGCTGCCAGAAATTGCCCTGGCAAAAATTCGAGAAGATGCCCCATTTGATAAAGTTTGTTACATTGGCTGTGGTGTCACTACTGGTATTGGTGCAGTTATCAATACTGCCAAGGTAGAACCGGGAGCAAATGTTGTAGTTTTTGGCTTGGGTGGTATTGGCTTGAATGTCATCCAGGGAGCGCGGATGGTAGGGGCGAATATGATTGTCGGGGTAGATATTAATCCCAGCAAACGCGCTTTGGCAGAAAAGTTTGGCATGACACACTTTGTTAATCCTCAAGAAGTAGAGGGCGATTTAGTTCCTTATCTAGTTGATTTAACAAAAGGCGGTGCTGATTACAGTTTTGAATGTATCGGTAATGTCAAACTTATGCGTCAAGCATTAGAATGCTGCCACAAAGGTTGGGGCGTTAGTGTAATTATTGGTGTTGCTGGTGCTGGACAGGAAATCAGTACTCGTCCTTTTCAATTAGTAACTGGGCGTGTTTGGAAAGGTTCAGCATTCGGTGGTGCTAGAGGACGTACAGATGTGCCGAAAATTGTTGATTGGTACATGGAAGGTAAGATAAACATTGATGATTTGATTACTCATGTGATGCCCATTGAGCAAATTAATCATGCTTTTGAATTAATGCACAAAGGCGAATCAATTCGCAGTGTAGTAACTTTTTAGCATTTCTAGTCGGAGTCTGAGAACGAGAGAATCTAATTTCAGTCCACCAAATCGGAGCTTTTATTGCCAAGTATATTTGCTGATTATTTTATTAAAATACTTAAATGCTTTCACAAAATGGCATTTAACTTACTCAAAATGCCATTCGACTTACTCATTTTGGTGTTTTCTGTAAGCAAAACGTTATTTGACTTACTCAAAATGCCATTCGACTTACTCATTTCGGTGTTTTCCGCAAGCAAAACGTCATTCGACTTACTCAAAATGCCATTCGACTTACTCATTTCGGTGTTTTCCGCAAGCAAAATGGCATTCGACTTACTCTTTGGGTATATCACGCACTCATTTTAGTGTAAATAGGTGGGCGTGAATAATTAAAGGACTGCTGACCAAGTATTGAATAAGCGTGGGTAAGGGTTTAGCATTGCTCATAGGTGTCAACTTAACGTAAAAGTGATGTCCCGCAAGGAACTTAAGTTCCTTGCTAATAGCACAAGTCATCTGAAGATGACTAAATACCTCCAAAAATCTTTAGTCTACTTCAGTAGACTTTAGCTGTTAGCCTTGAACTAAAGTTCAAGGTGGGTGATGAAGCCAACAGTTAAGCTATTCCTAGCTTAAGTTGATACGCATGACATCTGTGCGCTCTAGAATTAAGGAAGTTCACCAGGTTTGAACCCAATATGCAGACACCACAAACCAGATAAATAGAGGTAAATCTAATGCCAAACTTCTATGAAGCAGACTTCTACAGTTGGACTCAAGAACAAGCTAACCTTCTGCGTCATCACCAATGGAACCAGCTTGATTTGCCAAATTTAATTGAGGAAATAGAATCTTTGGGAAGAAAGGAACGCCAAGAATTGAGAAATCGTCTTAGTATATTAATTGGACATTTACTCAAGTGGGAATATCAAGTAAAGCAACGAAGTCGTAGTTGGTTAGCGACAATTAGAGTCCAACGACGAGAGATTCTCAAGTTGTTGAACGAAAATCCTAGCCTGAAACCTTACCTTGAAGAAGCACTCCAGGAATCATATCAAAACGCTAAGGATTTTGCATCAGGAGAAACAAATCTGCCACTCTCAACTTTTCCCAAACAATGCTTATATGCTTGTGAAGAAATTCTAAGCGATCGCTTTTATCCAGGTGAGACTGCAACAGATGATTTAATGGAATAATGTAAATGTCCTTAATAACGGCTGCTTGTTTATTGATAACGCACCCATTACCTTATTTTGTGAGTTAATTAATATGGTTTTACAAACAGAAAAGCGCAACTATACTCCACAAGAATATCTGGAATTAGAAGACAATGCTGAATATAAAAATGAATACAGAGACGGAGAAATTATACAGATGACAGGGGGAACAACTAACCACAACAAAATTGCACTTAATTTTTGTAGAAAATTTCCTCTGACAGTACAAAATCAAGATTATGACATATATATAGGCGATGTTAAATTATCAATACCTCGTTATCATATTTATACTTATCCTGATGTGATGGTCATCAAAGGTAAGCCTATTTATGAGCGAACAGGTACAACAATTATTACTAATCCCTTGTTAATTGTTGAAGTATTATCAAATTCAACTAAAAATTATGACAAAACAGATAAGTTTAAATATTATCGTTCTATTCCTGATTTCCAGGAATATATTATGATTGACCAGTATAGTTTTAGTGTGGAACAATTTGCAAAACAAGCAGAAGGGCAATGGATATTTAAAGAATACGAAGGTGAAGAGGCAGTTTTAATTCTGAATTCTATCGACTTTCAAATTGCCTTGCGAGAAATTTATGAGCGGGTTAATTTTGAGTTAGTTGAGGAATAAAACAACAAACAAAATTTTAATATCTAATGCGATCGCAAAGTCAAAGCAATACTTGCACACTTACCACTAGAGCGGTATGGACTTCTTTGGTTAACACCGTTAAGTTGTTGTCCAATACCGAAACTTAGAAAAATACTGAGGAAAAACCCGATGAAACGGTTAATGGTAAGGCTTTAGCCTGTAGGCTTATCCAAACCGTAAGCAGAGTGCGGGAGTTGAGGAGGTATCAATTACTCAATCTTCTTTAGTGAGCAACGGTCATTAGCCAGACTTATCAATGCTTTAAGGAAATCCAACAGAAATATATGAAGTTTTGTTACACAATGCGTAATTATTACTAGCCAAGCTGATGTCATAATTATGGGAGTTCGCAAGAGTTTTAGAAACCTAATGCTTTCGTGCCACTCCAGACTATGTATCTTTAATTTCTTCGTTGCCAAAGTGTACTAATTGAAGTCACCTTAATTTAGTACATTACAAGATAAGTTCACACATTTACCAGTCTGCAAGGAGAGCAAAACTTATGGATTCTCAAACAGTACAGCTAACAGTTATAGATGCTAAAACATTACAGCAGTTAGAAGACGAGATTAAGAAGGAATTGAGTAACATACTTAAAAACTCTAATTTCGGCGAAGTACTCAACAAATACGGTATATCAGGACAAGAGATTTTAAAAGTTCAGTGCTTACTCGATTTAACTCAAATTGAAGTTAGTGATGCTGAGAATAATCAACGAACCAATCAACTTTTACCAACAATTAAAGCACAAAAAACACTTTATATTGGCGGTTTTTCTAACCCTTGCCCAGTACCTGGCTATCCTGGTGGCTGCTGGGTAAATTAGATCCAAGGGACTGACAAAAAATAAATCATCCCAAATTATTTGTACATTTATTGGGTAACGCATTGTCCATTGGTGTCAACTTAAGAAGATAAAGCCCAAATTTGTTGGGTGTAAGCGTCAATCTCAAGGGTGGCGCTTACGCCTAGTTTTGACTAATCCAAACAGCTTTTGATGTTGCACAAGATAAGGAACAGCGTCACTGGCATCACCACGGAGAACAGCCTGAGAAAAATGGTATAAACTACGAAAAACCATCTCTGTAGAAATCAGGTCTAGTGGTTGATTTAAAGCAATCGCCACATCGATACATAACTATACTTTTGACTTTTGCTGAAATTGACCCAGAAATTAAACTCCTGGGCTAGCTATCAAAAAGTTGGAACTGGTGGTCTAAGCCGCTAAACGAAGAATCTGGTCTAACTCACGTGAATGTGAGGTCAAGTTCGCTTCAGGAGCGGACTTTTGTCCAAGCACTTGAGCAATGGCAAAGTATTGAAGTCCTTGACGTAGGCGAGAAAAACTGAATAGTGATCGCGTTGCTGAAACTTTTGGCATCCAATTAGGTTTAGTGGTCTGGCTTGGCTGGCGAAGGGAAAGCAAGCAACATTTCGCAAGGCAAAGGTATAATTACGTCCTAAAATAAATTCGCAAATAGTTTAAATACGAAGCCCGCCCCGAAGTTCTGAGCGGGCTAATTATTTTATGGGCAATTAGTCAGACATAATATCAATTACCTGAAACTAAAATCCTTCCAGGAACCTTTATTAAGCCTCAACTTTTACACCCTTCCAGAAGGCGACATAGCCCTCAATATTCTTAGCCTTTTCCTTGGCGATGGGATAATACCAAGCAGCGTCTTTATTGACTTGTCCATCAACGTCAATACTGTAGTAGCTAGCGACACCTTTCCAAGGACAACTACTTTGGGTATTACTTTCTTGGAAATACTGATTGTTAATGCTGTCAGCAGGAAAATAATGGTTGCCTTCCACAACTACAGTATTATCACTCTCGGCTAAAACAGTTCCATTCCAAATTGCTTTTGGCATAAATGATGTTGTGAATAAAGTTTACACATATATTTTGACACTTTTAAGACCGCGATCGCCTTGACGGTTAGAAGTCGTGGCTATACCGCCGACGCGGGTTAAAAATTTGGCTTTTTCGTTAGTCCGCCCATAGAAGAGTTGGTAGCTAAAATTATTCACTAATAAAGTTCATTGAGCAACTACTGGTAATTGAACACTTACGGTAGTACCCATCAAGATATCAGACCAGATTAACAGTTCTCCACTATGAGCATTGACGATGCGTTTAGTAATAGCAAGTCCTAGCCCAGTGCCACAAGGTTTTGTAGAAAAGAACGGCTGACAAAGCTTGTCCAGAACTTCCAATGGAATTGGTTCGCCGCCATTATGGATATTAATACAGACTTTTTCTGTATGCGAACAGTCTACTTTCCACTTAACAACATCTCCTGCTGCAACTGCCTCGCAAGCATTGCGGACAATATTGATAAATACTTGTTTGAGCTTATCTTTATCTCCTGAAATTTTTACTACAGACGACGCCGGAATAAATTCAATTTGCCGTTCCAGAGCTTCTGGCATTTCACGAATGGATACTAGTAACTCTTGAATGAATTCATTAACGTTGAATTCACAAAGTTGCGAAACTTGGGGTTTGGCATAAAGCAAAATTTCACTTAGTAAACGTTCCAGACGACTGGACTCACTCAGTGCCAACGCTAATCGCTCTTGAGCAGATTCAGTCAGAATGATTTTTCGGAAATACTTCAATCCCATGATCATTGTAGTCAAAGGATTACGAATTTCATGCACAATAATGGCAGCAAATTCACCAATAGCTACCAGTCGTTCTTGTTCTACTAGTTTGACTTGGGTTGCTCGTAATTCTGCGGTGCGCCTTTCTACCTCAGCCTCCAGAATATGATTAAATTGGCATTGTTGCTGGTAGAGATGATAGTGGTCGATGGCAGTAGCTGCCCGTTCTGCAAATAATTCCACAATCTGGATTTCATCGGCAGAAAACTCGCGTGCTTGCCGATGAAAAGAGCAAATAGTACCAAATACTTGACCTTCAGTAGTTTGCAACGGTATCCCCAGATATGCCAGATAACCCGGTGCAGGTTTACCGTACTCTGGATTAGCTATAGCATCTTTAACTGCTAATGACCGTCCAAATTGTATAACTGTAGCAATTAGTTGATCATGTAGAGCGTAAACACGGGGTGCATCTTCCGCCATTTCCAGACTACTGGCTAGAATAGTTTCAAACCCCTCTTGGCAAAATGTAACAACTGTCCAATCTACTCCAATCAGTTCGCTGACTCCGCAAGCAATGTTGTGCAGATAGCTACCCAGTTCACCAGTTCGATAGTTTAAAGAAGATAAACGTGCTATTATTTGCCGCTCACGTTGCCAAGTTTGGTTTTGCAACGACATTTCGTTATCACTGGTTTTGGTCATGGATGCCGATTGCATGGGTTATTAAAAATAATTTCAAAACTCAACTGGATAATTATTTCCGGTAGGCTGTATTAGTTTGATAGAAAAATTTTACTAGAGACATATGCTATTTGCATACAGCAAACTTATGAAATTTTGCTTAAATCAATGTAAAATTATACAACAATTAGAGAGGTATAAATAAGTGATGTCCTTGTGAGTCAAGTCAAACAATCGCAGAGCATTACGTAGGGTGTAGCCCACACTTCTCTACGAGAGGCTGCGCCAAGGACAAAGCTCTGTAACTGTCGTAGACATCGCTTGACTTCAATCTGTTCTATTCACGATGAATTACTCACAGGCTGAAACCTGAGATTTTGCTGAAAAATCCATAAGAACTCTCTAGACCAAATTTCAGCTTTCTCGATATTAATCCTTAGATATCCATAATTTTTAAATTAATTATTTAAGCAATAATCAGTTTAAAGCTCAAACTAAAAGCTATAAATTTGATTAATGTATTGAGGAATTAGAATCATGAATTTCAGACATTTATTAATACTGAGTTTTTCTTCTATTGTGATGGTTAGCTGTGTCAGCGAAGTATCAAATAGTCAGTCTAAGGAAAGTCCTGTAGCTGTGAATACAGCTGTTCCCCTCTCTTCAACTCCGACGAAGACTTTAGCACAGTCTCAGGAATCAACTGCTGTGAAGTCAGGTACTTTTGTTTCTGGAGAACACACAACTCAAGGAAAAGTCAATCTGACCACTAAAGATGGTAAATCATTTCTAGAGCTTGAGCAATCGTTTAAAACTTCTGAATCAGGGCCAGATTTAGTAGTAATTTTGCATCGTTCAGATAACGTAATTGGTTCAACCAAGCCACCATCCTATCCCTTAAAAAACGGAGACTATATTATTCTTGCTCCCTTAAAAAAATATAGTGGTGCTCAAAAATATGCCATTCCTAACAACATCAATTTAGCAGATTATAAATCTGCTGCTATCTGGTGTCGTAAGTTCAATGCTACTTTTGGCGCTGCCAATTTGAGTAATTAAAAATTAACTAAACAATCAAAATCACTGTAGCCTCTTTATCACTCTTTCAGGCGTATTGGTTTATCTACCTAAAAACAACTGTAATCTAAAATCTGGTTTCATACTCAACTAAGAATTGATTTTCATCCCCCAAATTAGTAGAGCCTCGCATCAAAATTTCGTCATTGAGTCGATAGAGTACACTGTAACGCAAAGACTCATCTGTAGCTAAAGCCCGCGATAAAGAAGCAGAGAAGTTTCTATTAATATTAAACACACCCTCTGCGGATAAATTCAGAATTGAAGCTCTTGCTGTTTCATTAGTAGCAGGGGTGGGAAATATCCGAAATTCGCTGAAGCCAACAGCCTGTCCGATCGCAGTGATAGTTCCTTGCAAACCACCTAAAATGGTAGAACTAGCGAAATTAGTCAACCCCTGTGTTGCATCTGTTTGACCAAAAGAATTCAGAATCGAGCCACCTAGCAGAGCAACTATTTCTCCCTTACTACGGCTAGGTTCACTCGTCAGTTGCAGATTGTCGCCCAATTTACTAGCTGGCCCGTTAACTCTTGCTTGAACGCGAACGGTACGCAAAGTACCAAAGTTAGTCGCAGAAACATCGCTGATTTCAGCAGATAATGGTGATTCCAAAATTTGACTGTTCCTTGCCGATGCTTCCGGTACAATCGCGGTAAGTCGGACATCCAAAGTAGGGTCAAGTCCAAGACTTGGAATAAACCGCGCAGTTTGTTCGTAGCCCCGCGCTAAGGCAAACTCTGTGGAAAATATGCTGAGTCGTCCTCCTGTCAAACGAATCACTCCTTCAGGGAGTGGCTTGGCTAATGTACCATTGATAGTCAGGTCGCCTTTGGCCTCAAAGTTCAGTATGGGCTGACTCAATGCGGCTCCTCCTGGTACAAAGTCGAGCAAGGACTCAGTGGTAACACGAACATCATCGTCTAGAATTAACCTTAAATCTGCAAACTCTATGGGTAAATTGGGTGGAGTTACTGCACTAGCGTTAGTATTTGCTGTAATCACTGGGCTAGCATTACTCTCTGCCGTAGTTATCTCTTCTCTATTTATGACGTTAGCGTTAGCTTCTGTTGTAGCTGCTGATTTTTTATTAGCAGTAGTCGAGTTTCCAATGATCACCTTACCATCACTCAGTTGAATCTCTCCACCAATTACAGGTTTTAGCGCTGTTCCGCGAATCACGACATCGCCGCCAACACCACCTTCATACAGTCCTGCGAGCTTAAAATCAAGTTTGTCTGCTATTGATACTGTCAGCGGATTCGCTGCGGCTTGCTGAGGATCAAAAATTGGGAGGATACCTGATGCAGTTATTTGCCCTTCATTGTAAGTAGCTTGAATGCTTTCAACACTTACCGTATTGCCATTAAATCGTGCTGTTCCTGTGACATTTGTGAGGGGTTCAGATAAGGTTTCAGCGCGAAAAGTTGCATTATTAAGTGTGGCGTTTCCATTGATAATTGGTTGGTCTAAAGTACCTTGAACGTTTAAATCCACTTGTCCTTGACCATCTACCCAAGCAACTTGATTGTTGGTAAACAGATTTAACAGTGCCAATCCTTCATTGTTCACATTGGCGTTGATGCTGATTTGATTGCTATCTGGTTGCACTGCGGCAAAAGGTAACGGAGCGGGTACGCTACCTGTAATTGCGACTGGTTGCGTTCCTGTTACTAGCAAAGTACTGTCAAAATTCAAACGAGCTTTGTTGTAGTCAAAGTTTACCTGTCCGGTTTGCACAGGTTGTTTGTTGAGAGTTGCATTCGCCAACGTCACTTCCCCTTTGATATTAGGATCTTGTAAACTCCCTCCCAAGGTGGCATCAGCATTCACTTTCCCAGTGATATCTATGGGGTATTTTTCGATAAAAGGTTGTAAAAGCGATAAAGGTAGACTTGCTACATTCAACTTTCCAGATAATTGCTCAGTTCCTAACTGTCCCGAAAAAGCCACCAGTCCCTGATTTATCCCAATACTCAATGGCGAAAGTGTGACGATACCATCGGCAAAAGTGCCTTGAGCAACGACTTGATTAATAGAATACTCACCCCATTGCCAATTCGCACCTTGAAAATTAAAGCCGACGTTCAACCCAGATTTTAACGAGCCATTAGCTGTAATTGCTCCGCTTAAAGCACCTGTTAATTCTGCAAGGCTGGGCAAAGATGGGCTTTCATTTCTCTCTTCTTGCCGTTGTTCTGCTACCAATGTGGCAATTTTGGAGAAATATTTTAACTGTGCGAGCAAATCTGCATCGGGCAAACTGATAGGCTCAGTGTCAAGTACCTCTGCTCCAGCTAACTTTGGAAGCTGCAATCCACTAGCAAGGTCTTGGAAGCCGAAGATATTAAACGCTTGTAAAAGTCTCTGGATTCTGGTGTCGCTAAAATTAGTTTGAAATTGAAATTGCGGGTCATCCCCTGGTTGCACGCTTCCACTCAGGGCGATGTTGCTATCTCCAATCCGCAATTGACCATTAGTCAAGCTAGCAGTACCACCGGCATAATTTATGGTGCCGCGAAATTCATCGGCTGTAATTCTCGCAATCCGAGGGCCAGCGATCGCCACATCCCCAGCGATCGCATAATTATTTAGATTGACAACTAAATTCCCCGATAATTGCCCCGCAAGTGGCTTCAATTGATTGTTAGGTAAAAAGCCGCCAATCAGAGCGATGGGAAACTGTTGGGCGTTGATGAGCAAGTTATCTCCCTCAACTCTGCCCGTGGCGAGTGCGCCGTCACGTCGAACTAAAAATGAAGTTGGACGATAATCTGCACCCAGGTTAAGCACAATCCGATCTTGCTTCCCAGCTAATCGCAGACTTGCTCCTTGTCCCCCTTGAAAATTCACGTTTCCGGTTAAAAGTGGGTCAAATGCCAAGTCACTGACCTGGAAATTCCGCAGCCGAATATTACCATTAGCTTGGGGTACATCTAAAGTACCTGTAACTTGTCCATTAAAATCAACTAGCCCCGCTACTGCTACGTCACCAGGAACTTGAAAGCCTGTATTTTTTAAGTTGAAATTCTGCGCCAGTACATTTAAATTAAATCCCGCGATTGTGGGTGCACCAGTTGGCGGAGTCTGAATAGCGATCGCCCCATTAGCACTCAGTCCTGGGGTACTTGCGTTTTCAACTATAATCTGCTGTCCATTCCACTGAAATTGAGCGGTAAGCGGTTTTTTCAGCAGCGCTACCCCTTGGGAAAGGTGGATTTGTCCGGCGGCGCGAATATCTGCAAGCTGGAAAGATTCTGTTATGCCTGATAACTGAATATTGCTATTCAGCCGTCCTCGCAGTTGTGGTGAGAAACGGTTGAGTTGAATCTGAGAAGTGTTGACAACCCCTTGCCAGCGTTCTTGTGCAAGTTGACCACTAGCCCTGATTGTACCACCTGCCACATTCAATACTGCATCTGGGAAAAGTATATTTTCTCCTTGTTTGGCAATAACGACTCGTCCAGTGGTGGGATAGGTTGCGGTAGGCGCTTGCACCCGCGCTATTGTTTGCAGATTGCTGAGAGTGCCGGAAATATTGGCATTTGCCGATACATTCCCAATGGTGATCGAGGGTGAGGAATTATAGGATCGGGCGATCGCATCTCCTGGTAAATTTTGGGCTTGCACATCAAATGATACCCTGCCTTCTGGTGCAAGCTGAAGTTGACCGTTGGCTGTAACTTGCCCTCCCACCTCTGGATTTGCCTGAACACGAGAAACATTTACGTTTAAGGGTTTATCCAGTGAGCCAGAAATTTTAGCGTTTGCAGATATACCACCAATATTAATTGGAGTTGAGATACCATAACCTTGAGCGATCGCATTTCCTGGTATACCTTGGGCTTGAATACCTATGTCTACTTGACCTTG
>JBBSCU010000182.1:0-11551 GCA_038249935.1 Chroococcales cyanobacterium | reverse complement strand
GTTTGAGTCTTACTTGCCTTCCCTTGTACTACAGTGTACACAAAAGTCTTCTAGAGTTGCCCCATAGACTTTTGATCCCCCCAACCCCCTTAAAAAGGGGGGCAAAAAGTTTTCAAAGTCCCCGTTTTTAAGGGGATTTAGGGGGATCTATGACGATTTTGGTTTTTTAGAAGAGTTGTGTGTACACCGTAGCCCTTGTAGGAAAAGGGTTGGGAATTAGGTCTGTATTGGAATCAACTGCAAACTGCCATAACGACCAATGACCAATGACCAATAACCAATGACCAATGACCAATAACCAATGACTAATGACTACTTTTTAATTGTTTGGTAAACCAGAATTTGGGTAGGGTTAAGTTGTACATTGCTAACACCTTTTCGGGCAAATACATAGTCTTTGCTTTGCCATAAGGGAATATAAGGTACATCAGCTGTTACTTGCGTTTGAATTTCGGTAAAAATTTTCTGACGCGCTTCGGGGTTTTGTTCTTTGCGTTCCTGATCAATCAGTTTATTCATAGCTTCGCTATAGTAGAACGAACCCTGAGTTTGACTGCCTCCATCTTCGCATCCTTTAGCAACTGAACCTTTGTTACAAGATAAAAACGGCTGGACGTAATTATCTGGATCTAAAAAATCTGGATACCAATCAAGTAAAGCTGCTGGATATAATCCCTTAGAAATGTCTTTAAAGAAGGTAGGGGCTTCCGCAGGGGTAACTTCAAATTGCAATATTCCATCCATTTTGACATCAACAAGAGATTTGAGTGTTTGTGCTGCCAAACTACGAGTAGGCGAACTAGAAGGATACCAAATTTGGACTTTTGCTGGATTTTCTTTGGAGAAACCAGCAGTAGTTAATAATTGTTTAGCTTGATCGAAGTTAGCATCACCATACTTATCTTTAAATAATGGCACAGAAACATTAAAGGTCGTAGGAATCATGCTATAAAGCGGAGCTGCTTGACCAAGTAACGCTCGCTCATTTAAAAGTGGACGGTCAATTATTGAAGCGATCGCTTGTCTTACCTCTAATTTATCTAAAGGTTTTTGATTCCGGTTTAATACCAAATAGCTTACTACACTACCCTCAGCTGCGATCGCTTGCCAATCCCCTTTTTTAGCACCTTCTTCCAAGCTCCGAATTTGATCTGGTTGCAGCGACAAATAAGCTACATCCACTGCGCCTGTGCGGAAAGCATTAAATAAATTAACCGGACTGGTTTGAATTTGGACGTTAACACCCTTGTTAGCTGGTTTTTCTCCCCAATACTGATCAAACGCATCAAATCGCAGTGAATCAGTACCATACTGCGCTAATTTGTAAGGGCCAGTTCCGACAAAAATATTTGGCTTGAATTTACCTGCACCGAGTTCGTAAGCTTTGGGCGAAACTGCACATACCCCAGGAAAGGCCAGCAGTGAGGGAAATGCTGCAAAAGGCTTTTTCAGCTTGATTGTTAACTCATACTCGCCTGTGGTTTTCACGGAATCTATTGTATCAGCTAGCAAGAAGGATGGTTTTCCTTTATTTTCCATAAAGCGCTGGATGGTGAACGCCATTGCTTGGGCATTGAAGGAAGTCCCATCGTGAAAAACCACTCCCTGACGCAAGGGGATGGTATAAGTTAAGCCATCTTGACTAACTTTAGGTAATGCTGTAGCTAGCTGAGGCTTAATTTCTATGCTTCCTGGTTCGTAGGTGTAGAGGCGATCGCTCATATTAAACACCAAACCCAAAGATGCTAACTCATAAGTATCAGCAGGATCAAGTGTTCTCGGTTTCGCTGTTGTACCTATAGTAATCCGACCATCACCTGTTGGGCTATTTACAGAACCAGATGGTGGGGTAGTTGGCTGTGGACGAGGAGTGCAACTAACAACTAACAATAAACATAGACTGAACAAAGATAGGAATTGTGTAATCCGACCCCACCTTCTCACAGACAAGGAAAACCAGGTCATACAGTTAAATTTTATGTAATGATCGGTCAGCTATTATACTATATCTTCGCTAGTCTTATAGCATTTATTACAATTAATTACTAATTTACCCACTTTTGATACAGGGTTTTTCTCCAACAAGTAGATAAATAGCTAAAGCGCTGGGTATAACTGTAGAGGGTTTATACCTAACTATCCAGTTATTAATTTTGGCAATGTTCAAAACTTAGAATCAACAGGAGTTCCCTATCCAAAAAATAATTGGCTAGAAATAGACAAATGCGAAGCTTTCTTCGATGAATTACTTCTAAAAATTTAGATGATTACCTCAGAATTTACATTACTTAGTTCTATAGAATCATTAGATATTTAAAATTAATTGTTCCCAGTTTTGATCCGTAGAGTCAAGAGAACAGTAGTTTAATATAAAAATTTCTTTTCCCTTATATCGTTCGCCTTTAAAGTTATCTTGTTTTCTTTTTCCATTTTTTTGGTCATCGGTTCTATTAATTGTATAATTCCATTCTTTGTCGTGTATTTCCAATGCCCAGTCATATAGTTCTCTAATTGCGTCGCTATTATCATAAGTTATAAGAAATTTTATTCTTTGCTTATGTCTGTTTAATATTCGGCATAGCCTGAAATGCTCATCTTTAGAAAATGAATGAGCATAAAATTTATCTTGATCTGCATTGAAATAAGGAGGATCAATAAATAAAAAAGATTCATCAGGTACAGATTCGATCACTTCTTCAAAGTCGAGATTAGTAATTTTAACGTTTTGAAGTTTCTCAGAAGTTCGACGTATATTTCTAGGCCAATTCTCTGGACGCATACTGTATTTTTCACCATATCCCCAATAACAGTTCTGATGTTTCATGATACCAGAGTAGGAGGTTCTGTTGAGGTAAAACCATCTACCAGCTTGTTCTAATTTATTTTGTGGTATAAATTCATTTTTGTAATATGTATGTCTTTCTTTAGTAGCAGATTCACCCTCTAAAAATTTTATTAATTCTTCGGGTTTATCTCGAATTATTAATAAGGTATTTATTAATAATTCATCAATATCATTGAGCCAATTAATATTTACTTTATCTTTTACAAAAAAGATAGACCCACCGCCAGCAAAAGGTTCAGTATAATAAGTGTGAGAGGGGATATGATTAAGAATTAAATTGCGAGCATAAAATTTGCCGCCGGGATATCTAAATGGTGAGTTTATAGGTTTGTTCATAATTACCTAAAGATGTATTGTCAACTTGGCAAAAGACTAAAATTAGTAACCTCAAATTAGATATTATAATCTTGTGATTTTTTGTACCGATCCAACTGATCTAAGTAATTATTTATCCTATTAAAACGTGGGTAATAACTTAAATAGCCTTAAGTAATATCATTAGTTATACATTAACAAATCAGATATGTAAGATATGGTAAATAGAAAATAGAAAGTCTAATAGTGAGACTAAGACCGTGAAGTATTTCTTTCTATCTGAGGGATGGACAGTTGCTAGAGTCTGGGCATCTGATGGACTATGGCAAATAACCGCATGGCGACGTCAACCAGATATTCAGCGAATCAATATTTGTTTAGTAGAACAAAACGAATTGCTATGGCTTTATCGAGTTGAAGAAGCTATTTTAACGGTGGAAGTGAAGCCAACAATACCAGTATCCGCTAGTCAGCCTATAGGTCAAGTAGTACTCAAGCGTTTGATGAGTGCCGAACAGGTAATCGAACGTCTGGGTACAGCTGAGGCGAAATGTCAACTGCAAAACATCCAATTGGTGGTTCAGTAAAAGTTGGGCATTGGGCATTGGTAGCGAAAAAACTTGCGTATGCTACGCGATCGCATTAATCAACACGCTTGCAAACAATTCCATCAAAAGTTACACTTTTTAAAACATTCTCATTTTTGCTTGGCGATGGCTACCCTCCGGGGTAAATATACCGAAGCGAGTAAGCATTGCCAAAGCGCCCACGCTGTCTGACTTATAAGACTAAGCTGTGGTAACACTCTGGCTCTGGCAATAACAAAAAACAAGAGAGAGTTTTCTGAGTGGCCACTTTCGTCTCTCAGAATCTCAGTAAGAAAATTGCTTTGTAAACTAACTAATCGAGGAGGAGCGTAGTCAATGGGACTACCCTGGTACCGAGTACATACAGTTGTTCTGAATGATCCAGGCCGACTGATTTCTGTACATTTGATGCACACAGCCTTAGTAGCAGGCTGGGCTGGTTCGATGGCACTCTACGAACTAGCTGTTTATGACCCTAGCGATCCGATTCTCAACCCGATGTGGCGACAAGGAATGTTTGTCCTGCCCTTCATGTCACGTTTGGGCGTCACCCAATCTTGGGGTGGTTGGAACGTTACTGGTGGTCCGGCAAGTGATCCTGGCTTCTGGTCATTTGAAGGCGTTGCTGCCGCTCACATTGTTCTTTCTGGTCTTTTGTTCCTAGCTGCCGTTTGGCACTGGGTTTACTGGGATTTGGAACTTTTTAGAGATCCCCGCACTGGTGAACCTGCCTTAGACTTGCCAAAAATGTTTGGCATTCACCTGTTCTTATCTGGTCTACTTTGTTTTGGGTTTGGTGCTTTTCACCTCACCGGATTATTTGGCCCAGGTGTATGGGTTTCTGACGCTTACGGCTTAACTGGCACCGTCCAGGCAGTAGCACCAGAATGGGGACCAGATGGTTTTAACCCATATAACCCTGGTGGTATTGTGGCTCACCACATTGCTGCTGGTGTTGTTGGTATTATTGCAGGCTTATTCCACCTCACAGTTAGACCCCCCGAACGGCTCTACAAAGCCTTGCGGATGGGGAACATTGAAACAGTACTTTCTAGCAGTATTGCAGCGGTCTTCTTCGCCGCCTTCGTCGTTGCTGGTACTATGTGGTACGGTAACGCTGCTACTCCCATCGAATTGTTTGGCCCTACCCGCTACCAATGGGATCAAGGCTACTTCCATCAAGAAATTGAGCGCCGCGTCCAAACTAGCGTTGCCCAAGGTGCAAGCCTCACACAAGCTTGGTCGCAGATTCCAGAAAAACTGGCTTTCTTCGATTATGTGGGCAATAGCCCAGCCAAAGGCGGTTTATTCCGTACAGGTCCGATGGTCAAGGGTGATGGTATTGCCCAGTCTTGGCAAGGTCACGCCGTTTTCAAAGATTCTGAGGGACGCGAGTTAACCGTGCGTCGTCTCCCCAACTTCTTTGAAACCTTCCCAGTAATTTTGACCGATGCAGATGGAATTGTCCGCGCTGATATTCCATTCCGTCGGGCAGAATCTAAGTATAGCTTTGAGCAATCTGGTGTCACCGTTAGCTTCTATGGTGGCGATCTCAATGGTAAAACCTTTACAGAACCAGCTGATGTGAAGAAGTATGCTCGTAAGGCTCAAGGCGGTGAAATTTTTGAATTTGACCGGGAAACCTTGAACTCTGATGGTGTATTCCGTACCAGTCCTAGAGGTTGGTTTACCTTTGGACACGCCGTATTTGCTCTGCTGTTCTTCTTCGGTCATCTCTGGCATGGCGCTCGGACAATCTACCGAGACGTGTTTGCTGGTGTTGATGCGGATCTAGAAGAACAAGTTGAGTGGGGTCTATTCCAGAAAGTGGGTGACAAGTCAACCCGCCGGAAAGAAGCCCTTTAATTTCAGTGCTAAGTTATGAGTGCTGAGTTTCGAGTTAAGGCTCTGATTCAGCACTCAGCACTTAGCACCCATAACTTTAATTACTGGCTGGATAGGCAGCAAATCGTAATATGGAAAGCGTTGCATACATCTTGATTTTTAGTCTGTGTATAGGTACTATCTTTTTTGCGATCGCATTTCGTGAACCTCCTCGCTTTGAGAAAAAAGAGAAGTAGGTCGATATTCCCATACCTTTAAGCGCATTTAATCTTAGTATCCGTTGCTACTATGCTTAGTGGCAACGGATACTATTGTTTTTGTGCTTTGTTGCTTCCAACAACTAAGCAATGTTAATAACGAATCATTTTGATATTATGATATAATTTCCAATCTTGGGAGTTGATATGTGTTAACACTCGCTTATCTGCGCTAGGATGAGAAAGGATTGTTTGAGTGCAGATTGTCATAGAGGCGATCGCATAACACATCTCCCCTGTCACATAACCTTTACGGAGACTAGAACCAGGAAAAAATTAGCATGGTCAATCAGAATTTAAGCGCTATAGAAATTGGATTCACTCACGAAGATTTCGCTGCTCTACTTGACAAATACGATTATCATTTTAGCCCTGGCGATGTTGTCCCAGGAACAGTTTTCAGTATAGAGCCGCGCGGCGCTCTGATTGACATTGGTGCTAAAACCGCAGCATATATACCTATACAAGAAATGTCTATTAACCGGGTAGATAGCCCGGACGAAGTTTTACAGTCAAACGAAACACGAGAATTTTTCATCCTCACCGATGAAAATGAAGATGGTCAGTTAACCCTTTCCATTCGCCGTATCGAATATATGCGGGCTTGGGAGCGCGTGCGACAGCTGCAAGCAGAAGACGCAACTGTACGCTCTGGCGTATTTGCAACCAATCGCGGTGGAGCATTGGTACGGATTGAGGGATTACGTGGTTTTATCCCCGGTTCTCACATTAGCACCCGCAAACCTAAAGAAGAATTGGTAGGGGAAGACCTGCCATTGAAATTCTTAGAGGTGGACGAAGAACGTAACCGCCTAGTTCTATCTCACCGTCGGGCGTTGGTTGAACGTAAGATGAACCGCCTAGAAGTCGGCGAAGTAGTGATTGGTACTGTTCGTGGCATTAAGCCCTACGGTGCTTTCATCGACATTGGCGGCGTTAGTGGTCTACTGCACATTTCTGAGATTTCCCACGAACATATTGATACACCTCATAGCGTGTTCAATGTCAATGATGAAGTGAAAGTGATGATCATTGACTTGGATGCAGAAAGAGGTCGGATTTCCCTATCTACCAAGCAGTTGGAACCTGAACCCGGTGACATGATTAAAAACCGGGATTTGGTCTATGATAAGGCAGAAGAAATGGCTGCTAAGTATCGTGAACAGCTGCTAGCCAAACAGCAAGGTGCTAGTGCTGCATCGGCTGCGCCTACAGAAGTTGCAGCAGAGGAAGATATTCCCTCAGCTATGGAACTTGAAGAAGAGATTCCAGCAGCTGCGGAAATAGAAGAAGCAATTCCTCCATCTGCGGAGGAAATAGAAGATATTACCCCAACGGCGGAAATAGAAGAAGCAATTCTCCCATCTGCGGAGGAAATAGAAGATATTACCCCAACGGCGGAAATAGAAGAAGCAATTCCTCCATCTGCGGAGGAAATAGAAGATATTACCCCAACGGCGGAAATAGAAGAAGCAATTCCTCCATCTGCGGAGGAAATAGAAGATATTCCCCTAACTGCGGAAATAGAAGAAGCAATTCTCCCATCTGCGGAGGGAATAGAAGATATTACCCCAACTGCGGAAATAGAAGAAGAGATTCTCCCATCTGCGGAGGGAATAGAAGATATTACCCCAACTGCGGAAATAGAAGAAGAGATTCCCGCAGGTATTGAACAGTAATACATTTATAGTTTTACTTGTTTTTAATTAAGAGTATCAAAGCATTGTATAAAGAGGGAAAACCCTCTTTTTTTATTTGGGAATTGTTAGAAGTAAAGAGTTAGGAATTAGGAATAAAAATTCATAACTAGGACTTATGCATTGACAGAGTGGCAAAATAATGCAGTTAAATGACTTTCATAGTTTTAGCAATGCTGATTGTAATTCATTCTATAGATCAGAAAACAGTGAAAAAAATAGCTAAGGAACACAAATTTAATAACGTGCAATTCTTATTTAACTTGGAATGGTGCGTTACGCTCCGCTAACACACCCTACTTTTGCACTTTATTTAATCCACATTCCTAGTCAAAAGCAGACTTGACGTAAGAAACCGCAAAAGGCGTAATTTTTTCAACCAGATTATTAATCACCACTCGCTCATATTGAGTCCAAATTCTGGGATGACCAAAAATGCAAGGTTGTAAAATGCCCCAGAGTTGACCATCTTGGCAGATATGGGCATGAATAAGAGCGCGGTGTCGAAAATTTTTCTGTTCAAATTCCCGATTTAACACTTGAGAATCAGCAGTTTCTACATCTTCTACAAAGATTGAAGGTTCGGCACGTAATGCAGCGGCAAACATCGGATCTTCATCTGGTAAAGATGGGGGTTGCGCTTCCCATTGTTCATTGTAGACGGTAGGTACATCTGGAGTGCGAATCCAACAAAAGGCAACTCTACCAAGGTTTGTTTGCGGATTGTGTAAGTATAGAAAACATCTATCAGACTGTAAGAAATCTCCTACAGTTGGCAACAGTTCAGAAAATAGAGCATCTGGTGTTTGAGATGATTCTATAATATTAGCGATCGCACGAGAAATATCTTGCTGATTCATGCTGATTTTAATTGAATAATTCCCTGATCAAAAACACTATTATCAGTAGCGATCGCACTTACTTCTATTCTATCGCTATACACCTCATACACAGCAAAACTCAACTTCTGAGCAGAATACTCTGTCCACTCGGAACGTCCTACAGGACGACTACCAGCACCTGCACCAGTAATTAAATAAGTCGTTCCATTAATAGCACGAGTGCGTTCATAATGGTGTTCATGACCATTGATATAAACTTGAACGCCGTATTTCTGAAATAGCGGAGTGAAGATTTTAATAAACTCTGGATTACTCCCATAATGACCAGATGCATAAATTGGATGGTGTCCAAATACTACCTTCCAAGGAGCGTTACTAAGACTTAATTCTTTTTCTAACCAGAGTAGCTGCTTTTTCCAATTAGCATTACTATTAGTATCTAAAGCGAAAAATTGTACTTGATTACGTTTAAATGTATAGTAACGTCCCTTCATATTAAATCCGGCATATTTCACTTGTGGATCACCATTTGCAGTCCGAATATCGTGATTACCTAAACAAGCCTGAAATTTTACACCTTGTTTCAGCAAAGTTTTATAGGGACGCTCAAAAACGGCACTAATTTTCTCTATTTCGCCGTTGTTGTAAATGTTGTCTCCAGCTAAAACTACTAAATCATAAGGCTTTTGCTTGTGATACGCAGTCATTGCTTCAGCCACAGCATACTGTCCTTTATCCCCAGTCCCCGTATCTGCCACAGACACAAAACGTAGTAATAATTCTTCTTTGGCTAGATTGGAGGCTATAGCTGTTGTTAAATCATTAATATCAGCACTTTGATGATTTTGACGAGCTAACGTACAGCCTAAAAAACCTGTACCTATTGCGCTGAGGCTACTTAAAAATAAAAATTGACGGCGTTTCAGGTTCATAATTCACCAAATTTAATAAATAGTCAGTTTAGCTGAAGAAATGTGCAATGAAGTGATACATTAAGGCAAAAGAAGGCAGCACCAGTAATAATGTACGTTGTTTGTCTTTGATTCGCTGCTTTTGGTGAAAGTTCCATGTCACAAGACAATCAGTCAAAATCGACGGATAATCAGGTAACTCAACCTCCTCAAAAACCTTACCAGAGAGTTCAGCCAATTTGGAAGGCTAAAACTATCCAACTTCTCCGAGGGACGATTGGGGTTTTAGAAGGAACAGTGGAGAAACTGGAAACAGCCACCCCTGCGGGTAGTGATGAAACACCCAGTTTTTTGCAGCAGTTTCAGTTGCGGTGGGGTGGATTGTTAAGAACAATCCGCTTGTTTTTACCATCAAATTTGTCAACAAAGTTATCAGATACAGCTTTGACGGGAATTATTGCCGGAATTGCCGTAATTCTCCTTTGGACAACTACGACTGTCTTTACTGGTAAACCTACTGAAGTAGCAACAGTTACCCCGGTTGAAAAGGTTCCTGCACCAACACCAACGATAACTACTCCACCGGAGTTAATTGCACCAGAACCACAGCCACCTGAAGAAATTACGCCACCGCCAAAAGTAGAAATCCCACCAACGCTGCAACCGGAACCAATTCCCACGCCCACGCCAACTATAGAATTGACACCAGAACAAGCCTTAATTGCAGCTATTGAAAATCAGGTGGCTGACATTAGCGATCGCATTGCTTCTGGTCTGATACAGTCAATTCAAGCTAATTTCCGCACGAGTAATTTGACTGTTAAAATTAATGACGATTGGTACACTCTCAAAGAATCTCAGCAAAACAATCTAGCTGCTGAAATATTACAGCGTTCTAAAGAACTTGATTTTACCCATTTAGAAATTCTCGACTCCCAAAATAGGCTTGTAGCGCGTAATCCAGTTGTCGGTACTGAGATGGTGATTTTTAAACGAATATAGCAGTTCTCGTTTACGTGAGGTACACCCGTAGGGGCACTGGGACAGTGACCAGTTATACATATCAAAATCAGCTAGTAAATCAAGTTTCTGACTCGTAAATCAAGTTTCTGACTCGTAAATCAAGTTTCTGACTTGTAAATCAAGTTTCTAACTTGTAAATCAAGTTTCTGACTTGTAAATCAAGTTTCTAACTTGTAAATCAAGTTTCTGACTCGTAAATCAAGTTTCTAACTTGTAAATCAAGTTTCTGACTCGTAAATCAAGTTTCTAACTTGTAAATCAAGTTTCTGACTCGTAAATCAAGTTTCTAACTCGTAAATCAAGTTTCTGACTCGTAAATCAAGTTTCTGAATCGTAAATCAAGTTATATAGTGTCTTGTAGTTTAGACGATTTCCGAAACCGCGATCGCATTTAGCTAAAATGATTAAATTTCTCTGTGGCTGTTGTCAGCGAAAAGTCGAACGTATTGGCAAAGAACAGCTAGGGGATGAAACAATTTTCTTTACTGAGTCCCCTTCTAGCTAGGTTTCTGTATTTCAAATGCGCGGTAGGGTGGGTGTACAAATTCCACAGTCTCAAAAAAGTGCTTCTATTCTAACTCCAGCAAGGATTTCAGCCATTAGTCGCCCACTTTTCATCCGCGCAATCCCTGAAATGCTTATCAAAGTAGGGTTTTAGCCTTTAAATTTTCCTGACGCTCTTGCCAAACAAATTCTCTAATGCTATGATTACCCTTGAGTCGCGCAACTGCACCTTGAAAACTAAATACAGCTTGACTTTCAGGCTCCCGCCATTGCAATTCATCAAAATCCCTATTAGGGATTGAAACATCGTTACAGTAATTGAAAAAATCAAAAGTGAAGCATTGCAATTCATCAAAATCCCTATTAGGGATTGAAACGTAAATATGGCGGTGGTGGCACAACTGGAGGCAAATTGCAATTCATCAAAATCCCTATTAGGGATTGAAACGAAATCGCCTTATAAGGACATTGGAACGGTTGCATTGCAATTCATCAAAATCCCTATTAGGGATTGAAACGATCAGTCTGGTATTTCAGCCGTTGAATTCCGCATTGCAATTCATCAAAATCCCTATTAGGGATTGAAACGTGCGTGGGATTTTGCAGGAAGTGATAAGCCAACAAGATTGCAATTCATCAAAATCCCTATTAGGGATTGAAACGATTTAAGAAATGGAGATATTCTGCAACACTCAAAAATTGCAATTCATCAAAATCCCTATTAG
>JBBSCU010000181.1:0-11620 GCA_038249935.1 Chroococcales cyanobacterium | reverse complement strand
GGAATTAATCTCAAAACCCAGGTGCTAGGAGAATCAGATAAAATAGTGACGATTTTGACACGAGAATTCGGTCTGATTCGAGCAGTGGCTCCAGGGGCACGTAAGCATAACTCCAGCCTGGGCGGTAGGAGTGGTATGTTTGTTGTGAATGAACTATTGATTGCAAAAGGGCGATCGCTTGATAAAATTACTCAAGCACAAACGTTAAAAACTTACCCTGGGTTAACTAAAAGTTTGGGAAAACTGGCTGCTGGCCAGTATTTAGCAGAAATAGTACTGTGTCAAGCTTTGAGCGAACAACCCCAAGAAGAACTTTATGAGTTGTTCAATGAACATCTCCATCGGTTGGAGGCGTTGTCTAGTGCAAATCCATCTGGTGTTTTGGCTCATCTAGCTCATGGGGTATTTCATCTTTTAGCTTTAGCAGGACTTACGCCGCAAGTGCAAGTCTGCTGCCTATCTGGACGCACCCTCAAGCCAAACTTTACAGACCTCAACTGGCAGATAGGATTTAGCATCCCTGCGGGTGGAACGGTTTGCTTAGAAGCTTGGGAAAGTTTACGAACAGAGGGAGAAAGGGAGAGGGGGATACAAAGAAACTCATCTTTTTCTGCATCATCCAATCACCCCATCATCCCATCACCTCCAAAACCTGGCTCCCAAACAATTGTTGTGCATCGGCAAGAAATACCTGTGATTTCTAGCCGTCTGGGTGCTGTAGAATTGGCTTTGCTCCAACATCTGTCACAACCAGAGATAATGCAAATTGATGGTGCTAGAGATTATGACTGGTTATCTGTTGAGCAAATTTTGCGCCAGTATGCTCAGTATCAATTAGGTCGCCCTATTCGCTCTGCTACCTTGATCGACTCTTATTTTGCTGCTAACCATGATGCAATCGTCTGATTTGGATACAAAAATCCTGCCTTTGTCACCAAGCCTCATCAAAAAAGAGAATAGTGCATCAGATCATACAGTCAGTAATCATCTGAGTGTAGTTTCCAAGTCTACACCTAGTCAAATCAATGGCCAAGAAATGTCCCCCAAAGACGTTTCTGAAAACGACCAAAGTTTGACCGGAGAGATCCTAAAAACTGATGTTTCAAGTCAATCAGAAACACAATCTGAAGACCAATTAACCACTGCTGAGGTAGATAGCAACGGCGTTCGCAATGGCCAGAATTTGCCAGTAGCCACGATCTCAGAAAAAGAACCACCAAAATTAGATGGGTCTGGTTTAGGTGGAGGTGCTGTTTTAGGGAATGTAAAACAGCAGGGGTTTTTGCCTGTATTAAAAAATCCTAATTTCCTGGCTCTTTGGGGCGGCCAAGTTTTCTGCCAACTAGCAGATAAAGTTTATTTGGTACTGATGATTGCTTTGATTAATACTCAGTTTAAAGCAGGTGATCAGAGTATTAGTGGTTGGGTATCAGCCTTGATGATGGCTTTTACTATTCCAGCCGTATTGTTTGGTTCCGTTGCTGGTGTGTTTGTCGATCGCTGGTCGAAAAAGGCTGTGCTGGTGGCAACGAATCTTTGGCGCGGTATCCTGGTTTTGTCAATTCCCTTTCTGTTGTGGTTGACTCATGATTGGCAACCCATAGGAGCGCTGCCAGTCGGTTTTATAATCATCCTGGGTGTAACTTTTTTAGTTTCCACACTGACGCAGTTTTTTGCACCGGCAGAACAGACGGCAATTCCTTTGGTCGTAGAAGAACAGCATTTGCTCTCGGCAAATTCGCTTTACACGACAACAATGATGGCATCGGTGATTGTTGGGTTTGCCGTCGGGGAACCGTTGTTAGCGATCGCTGATCGGCTTTGGTTGCAAATTGGTGGTAATGGTGGTTTAGGTAAAGAACTTTTAGTAGGTGGTAGTTATGCGATCGCTGGACTAATTTTGTTTATGCTGGCGACTAACGAAAAACCCCACGACCCCAATACAGAATTCCCTCACGTAATTTCTGACTTGCAGGACAGTTTCGGCTACCTCAAAGCAAATCATCGCGTCCGTAATGCCTTGCTTCAGCTAATTATCTTGTTTTCTGTCTTTGCAGCACTAACTGTTTTAGCCGTTCGTATGGCAGAAATAATTCCCAATTTAAAAGCCTCCCAGTTCGGCTTTTTACTAGCAGCCGGTGGTGTTGGCATCGCGGCTGGAGCAACAATTCTCGGTCAATTTGGTCAACGCTTCTCCTATACCCAACTAAGTCTGTACGGTTCTATGGGCATGGCAGCGTCCTTGATTGGTCTATCAGTATTTACAACCCAGTTGTGGCTAATCTTGTTACTGGTAGCGCTGTTAGGTATCTTTGGAGCGCTAGTGGGTATTCCCATGCAAACAGCGATTCAAACAGAAACACCTCCAGAAATGCGGGGTAAAGTTTTTGGCTTACAGAACAATGTAATTAATATTGCCCTTTCCTTACCTTTAGCATTAGCAGGTGTAGCAGAAACCTTTCTGGGATTACAGGTAGTTTTTTTGGGATTAGCAGCGATCGTCTTTTCAGGAGGTATATTAACCTGGTATAACTCTCATAAGTAATCATCAGCTGACAAGACTTATTGTTTATTACCTTGAAGTAATTACTAATTTCCTTAAAGCTTTTGCGTTCATGGTAAACTGTCGTCAGTGAAAATTTATCACATACTTGCGGGATATCAATCTGACATTAGTCAAAATAAGTTGTTTAAATATAGAAATTAACAACTTATAAATAGAATAAATAAAGCCATAAATCTACTGGTTTAATTAGCTTAAAATAGGCTTTTTAAACTAGATTCTGGTGTATATCTGTAATAAGTAAAAAAACCAGCAAGTATAGCTAGATAAAATAAAAATCACAAAGGACACACAAGTAATAGATCAAACTCGATTTTCTTACAGCTAAACAAAGAATGCGTATAGCCTGGATTGGAAAAAAATCACCCTTTTGCGGCAATGTCACCTACGGTCGAGAAATTACAAATGCCTTGCTAGACAGGGGACATCAAGTTAGCTTTCTTCACTTTGCCCAAGAAGAATCGGAACCTGATAACTGGCCAAATCTTCGAGAGGTTTCCCTTCCTTTCATTTATAAGTCCCAGGTTTACACAATTCCCACTTTTAAAGCAACCAAACTTTTAACCGAGTCGCTGCGGGAAATCAAACCAGATATAGTTCATGCTTCTTTGACCCTCTCTCCTCTGGACTTTATGTTACCGGATATCTGTGAAGATTTGAGGTTGCCTCTAATTGCCACTTTTCATACACCGTTTGCTGGCAAGGGGGCAAAGCTGATATCGGGAACACAACTTTTGGCTTATCAACTTTACGCACCTTTTTTGGTTAACTACGATCGCGTGATTGTCTTTTCCCAAATTCAGCGAGAATTATTGGCACGTATGGGCGTGCGGGAAGAAAATATCGCTGTAATTCCCAACGGTGTTGATACCATCAAGTACTCTCCAGGAGCTTCTAAGATTAAAGCAGAGTTTAGAGCCGAACGCTTGTTTGTCTATCAGGGTCGAATAGCCCCAGAGAAAAATGTTGAAGCCCTCCTCCGGGCTTGGAAGCAGTCGGCAATGGGGCCTGGGAGTAAGTTATTGATTGTTGGCGATGGCCCTTTAAAGCCTTCTTTAGAGCAATCTTATGGTTGGGAATATGGCATTATCTGGCTGGGATTTGTTGCTGATGAAGAGCGACGCATCGAAATTTTACGGGGCGCAGATGTATTTGTTTTGCCTTCATTGGTAGAGGGTTTATCCCTATCTTTGTTAGAAGGAATGTCATGTGGCCTAGCTTGTTTAGCAACAGATGTGGGTGCAGATGGAGAAGTATTGGAAAAGGGTGCAGGTGTAGTTATTAATACTAAAACAGCGCGATCGCAATTGAAAACGCTCTTACCAGTTTTCCAAGACCATCCAGAGTTAACAACCCTGCTGGGGCAAAAAGCCAGACAGCGTGTATTAGACCGCTATACCCTGAATAAAAATATTACTCTGCTGGAAGAACTTTATAAAGGAGTTTTAGCACAGCGACCTCTACCCCTAAGTCGCAGAGCGTAGAGAAAGGGAAGAAGTGTGTAGGCGTAGCCTAGTCTGTTGACTTTGTGGGTTTTTGAGTGATATTTTTCATACAATAATGATGTCACCTTTTCTAGAGGGGGTAAAAGTTAATGAAATTCAAAAGCCCAACTAGTAGATTAGCCCGTTTATTTCGTGCAGGTCGGGATAATTAGAAACAAAGAGCTTTAGAAATAAAAGTAAGAGATTTATCAGCGTTGCGAGAGTATTGGAAAAATCGTGCTATTGCTGCGGAACTTGAAGTACCTCAAGAGAACTGAATCTGTCTTAGGGGATACAAAAATCTAACTTTTGAGATCGATTTTCCCAAAAGACTAACACTTTTTAGCTGTAGATGGATTTACAAAATCATGTAAATCTGCATCCCAAACGCTGATGTAAATAAAATCACATTCTTGGCGGATAATCTGACCCTTAACTGAGCCATTTTTAAAACTAAAATTATCAGATTGGCGCTGTTGTACCTGTTTAAGTCCCTGCTTAATATCTTCAGTGGCTTGCCCACTTAATAATCCATTTAAGGTAGCTTCCATTATCTGCGGATCTACCGATTGGGCAAAAGCTACCTCAGTTTGACGCAGCACTTTAGAATTACGATCAAATAAGTAGCCAAGATCAATTTTGTTTGGTACAAGTTTGTAAACGACAGCACGGGTTTTGCCCCACACGCCTCTTAAATCTTGATTTGGTTTGCCGAGGGTGGCTTCTACAACATTTCTTGGTGTACCTGTAGGAAATGCAGGAACGCTTTGTCTGCTGGTAGTGGCAGCTAATTTACTCCGCGGCTTGTTCTGTGGTGTAGAACGCACTTCTGCTGTGGGTGGTGCGTTGGCATTGTCCGCACTTCGACTTGGCTCAGTGACTACCGCAGGTATCGCTTCATTCTCTGGTTTTGGCTGTGGTGTTGATGCTGGTACTGCTACTGGAGTATCTGAAGTTACAGGCTCGCTTTCTGGCTGTGGTGTGGATATAAGTGAGGGATTAGATGCTGGCAAAGGATCAGGAGTTAGTTGCGGCTGTGGTGGTGAGGTGGGTACATCTGGGACTGGAGAAGTTTGAGAAGAAACGGGCGGATCGGCAGATGTAGGAGTAGGCAAAGATTCTGGCGATCGCGTGGGACTTGTGACAATTGTTGTCTGTGGCTGTTGCTGACGACTAATACCAGAAATTGCTACTGCACCAATCAAACCGCCTACCAGCAAACTACCAAGAATCACAGTAGGTTTTTGCCAGTTTCTAGAAGTGTGAGATCCATTGATAATTGTACTTTTTTGCGATGAAAATAATGGCTGGGTTTGCGCGGTAAATATGGCAGTAGGAGTATTTACAGCTGACTGAGGGGGAATATGACTAGCAGATTGTAAGTCATGTAGCATTTTACTAGCAGTGCTGTAGCGATCGCCTACATGAGGCTTAATTGCCCGATTAAGTACCATCCTGAATTGAGGGGAGACATTAGGGGCGTGTTGTTGCCAAAGTATTTCCCCAGTTTGCAGATCAGTTAGTAGTTCTTGCGGGTGTTTACCAGTCAGCAAATAAATTGCCGTTAAGCCTAAGCTGTAGATATCGGTGGCGTAAACTGGGCGGCCAATGGCTTGTTCGCTAGGCATATATCCAGGCGTACCAATTACGAGCGATCGCGTGGGGTATCCTGGAGAATTCACTACTGAATGGATTGTTTCTTTGACTGCACCAAAATCAATTAAGACCGGCTTGCCATCAAGGGCGCGGAGAATGATGTTATCTGGCTTGATATCCCGGTGAATGATCCCTTTGCTGTGAACATAATCTAAGACTGAGAGCAGATCCAAAAGAATTTGCCGGACAGTAGCTTCCTTTTCAAAGCCTTTAGCTTGGATAATATTTGTTAAGGTTTGACCATCAATCCATTCTTGGACGAGATAAAACTGCCCGTTTTCAGAAAAGTAGGCGTAGAGTTTGGGAATTTGGTTACAACTTTCACCCAAATACTCTAAGGTTGCTGCTTCCCTCTCAAAGCGCTGTTGGATTATTTTGTAGGTTTGCGGATCATTATTGGTTATCGGTTTGAGTTGTTTGATCACACAACGACGGCGAGAAGGTAGATGGGTATCTTCTGCAAGGAAGGTTTCGCCAAACCCACCAGCACCGATTACCTGGATAACTTGATAGCGATTGTTTAACAACGTTATTGTCATAAAAGGTTACTGAAGAAGAATTCAGAATTCAGGAGCCAGAATCCAGCATGGACTCTGTGCAACTGGATGGAGAATCGAGGTTTAAAGAAGAAGGTTTTTAATCGTGGAGAAGAGAAAATTCTTTCCGTGACTGTTACCCCTGACTTAACTGCTGGGGTATTCTGAATTCTGAATTCTGTCTTCTGACTCCTTCTCATAAGCAATAGCCCTTTTCCAATGTACATCAGATATATCATCCACCTTGGGCTTAACCTGCCATATCTGCTTGGATTTCAACTCAAGTTACGGCTGATCATCGGGTACAGATTGCGTTGGCGAAGCCCGCCAAAGGTATCGCCGACAATGGTTCGGGAATACCTGAAAAAGTGCGATCGCGCATTTTTGATCCTTTTTTCACCACCAAAGATATCGGTAAAGGCACTGGCTTGGGCTTATCCATCAGCTACAAAATAGTCACAGAAAAGCATCATGGCAAGATGTGGTATGATTCCACACTAGGAAAGAGTACCAAATTTGTGGTTGAGATCCCAGTTCATCAACCTGAATCAATGACGAAGCTACTTGATATTAATAACAATCTAATACGCTTGGTTTAGTGATAAATTTGGATCAACTGACACCAAAAAATACTACTCTAGCGATCGCAGTTCTGAGATTATGTGGTGGTTCTGCTTCTCCTGTGGGAGTGTTGGCGTTCGTGCCTTAATTTTTATTAAAGAAAAAAAACCTTTTCATCAACAAACCGATCCGTTTCATCAACAAACTGATCCGTTTCATCAACAAACTGATCCGTTTCATCAACAAACCGATCCGTTTCATCAACAAACTGATCCGTTTCATCAACAAACCGATCCGTTTTATCAACAAACCGATCCGTTTTGTGGCGATCGCTTTTTATGGAATTGCCAAATTTTCAACGGGTAACTCTAAAATTGTTCTACACCAAGTTTAATTTTTAATTTAAGTAAAGCAACTGTTGACTTTTTAGCAGTTGACAGGGTATTATATTGATAATGGAAAAAGAGCGCTCAGATATACCCTTTTATCCAAAGATATTCATTACTAATTTTTGATTAACAATCCATCAGGATGAAAAAATAGCGCTGCCCACAATAATTGGGAAGCGCTATGGTTGTAGTTATGAGAATTTTGCTGTTTTGAACGCCTTTAAGAGCGATCGCCACGCTGATGTTTAGTAACACTTAGCGTTTAATTGACTGGTTTGAAGCTACCCTTAAAAGACCTATCTACTCTCGGTCTTCTTGATCCTTGGGCTTGGGTTTTTGTCGCCGTTGTTCCACCTGCTTGTCAATGGTTTCTCTCATTTTGCGATCGGCAGCGTCCATTGCAGAATATTTAAAGCGGTTGATTATGCCACTGAAGAAGTTGCTAAAGAATCTTTCGATTTCCTGCATAATTTCATACCTGGGTATTTAAAGGTAAATTCTTGACTTTACATTGGTCTTGGACTTTTTGATGGAAGTGGGAAATAAAACGCTAACCTGTCCTCGAAGTATCTGTTAGTCTCTTAGCGTTTCTGGGTAGTTTATTATCCGTTAATCACTTTTGTTTGGGAATAACTGTATAAAACAGCATTCTTAATCAAATCAGTATTGTTGAGACTTATGAGATTAAAACGTGCTGGACGTTTATTTATTGTATTCTGTCCAAGGTAATAAATGGGGTAAAAGCACAGGTAACAAATTGTCTACTTGTTTGTAACAATTTTCCGATTTCACTGTCAATTACTCATTAGTGCCTTTGGTGCGATGTCTTGGATGGGCTGTTGAGTGAAGCAACTTATGGAATTACTGAATATTATCAGGGTCTACATTGAGCGATCGCAACCTTGCCTTTAACTGTTCTATCTGCAATTCTGCCTGTTCTGCTCGTTGGCGTTCCTGTTCTGCCACTTCTTCTGCTTGCTGCCTTGCTAAAACTTCCTGCCGTAAAGCCTCTGCAAGCTCATCAGGGATCAGTAATTTTCCCCCCGTATCCTCTCGATAAAACCCAATTAATTTTCCCTCAATCACCAAGCGCAGTTGTAGCGGTTCACTGCGTCCATCCTGTATGGGTTCGTAGATTTCTCCTCGCAGACGATAGCCACGTAACTGTTGTTTTACCCACTCGCCTTTAGGGTCAAATAGCCAATATTCCTTGACACCTAGCTGCTCATAGAGAGTCTTTTTGAAGATTTTGTCTTGTCCCTTAGTATCAAAAGATGTCATTTCAAAAATAACTGTGGGTACTTGACCTTCTTCCCAGATTTTATAGTTGTTCCGACCGCCCGGTGCAACATCAAAAATCACCATCACATCTGGGGCTACCCGCAACTTGGGAAAACCCTGTGCATAATAAAGAAATTGATTTCCCAATACTGTTGCCTGACGATTTGCCAAATACTGTTTTAGGACTTCTAAGGTAGTTAGTAAGGCATAAAGGTGGTCGTAGGTTTCTGCCACTGGTTCACCATCAGCACTGGGGTAGAAGATTTCTGATTCGACACTAAGAGGTAGAGTAGCCGTCATGGTTGTAAAGTCAGTGCTACAAGATTATTGTAAAGCAAGTCTAGCTCTCCCTAATTTGGGATGTGCAAGCTTTTCAAAATATAACTAGATAACTCACAAAATCCTTCGCCTTCGGCAGCAGTGGTAATGTAAGCAGGGGTGATATTTCAACTTATTCATATATTCCAGAACGTTTGCTACACCGACAGAAACCGGAAAATAACGACAATCAAATAAACTTTCATCATTGGGACTATCGCCAACAGTGATAATTTGTTCTGGTGAATATTGGGGCAAATATTCGCGCAATACCTGCAACAATCCCACAGCTTTATCTTGCCCTTGGGGTTTAATGTGACACTGGACGTTGCTATAGGTAAATCCCCAACCCATTTGTTGACAGAGATTGTCTAGGGTTTCTAGTTCGTCTTGATGCAAAGCAGCGACATCAAAAGTCCAATCGGTGATGCGAAAGCAATTATCAGCAGATTCTTGGATTTGGGGAAATTTAGTTTGTAAATTTTTAAAAGTCTTAGCCAAGTGCTGGCGATGTTGAGCTAAATCGGGAATGGGTGTTAAGACTACTGATTTCTGATTGCCAGGTGGAAAGTATAAACCGCCATTTTCGGCCATACCACCTGCCACTGGCATCAAACTACTCAATCCACTCATCCACCCAGCAGACCGTCCGGTGACAATCAGCACCTTAATGTCAGCCGCAGCTAAATCCTCTAAAGCTTGCAGCAGTACGGGAGTAAATTTTCCTCGTCTAGTCAGAGTGCCATCCATATCTGTGGCTATCAGACGAATATTGCTCAAGCTTGCAGATGAAACTTCAGACAGGGCAGGGATGCTCTGGTGTCTGGACATACGCTGTTTGTAAAAGGCTGTAAAAAATATTAATGATACAGCAAGATGGCATTGAAAATTTGGGCATCATAAACATCAGGAGTCAAGTTTTTTAATTTCCCAACCATGACCATTTCGATGTTTCTTGCCCAATCCCCAGGGACAAAGCCTAAAAAAGCATCCCAGGAAGTACCAGCAAATAATCCTCAACTACCACCATTATTGGTGATAACCTCTGGAGGACTGGCTTTAGCGGTGATTGCTTTGATTGTGTATAGTAAATTCCAGATGAATAAGCTGGAGAAAAAACTTAAGTTTGAACAATTCCGGGCGCGCGAATTAGAGAAAAAATTTAAGCTGGCGCTGGAAACAATTCGCAAAATGGAAACTAATCCCGATTTGGTTAACTCACGGGACTTTAACCTCGATTATCTGCGAATGCGGATGTCAGAGGAGGTGTTTCATTTTGCAATTCTTAATCAAATTAAGATTCAGATCAAAGATAAAATTACTCAAGCCCTGCGTCCAAATCAAGCACAACTTGGAGCAGTGGGAATTGCTAATAGCGCTGGACGGCAAGTAGATGAAATTTTTGATGTAGAGTATGAAACTGGGACTCCAGGGAACTCTGCCAAGCGAGTGCTGTTTCGGATTCAAATCAGGTTAACGAAGTTACCGACGCAAGCAAGTTCTGCGACTATTAGCCAAATTATTGACTGTATAGAAACTTACCTAAGCCCCATAGAAGACGAAGATAGTTGGCAACCAATAATTCAAGGTCGGATTGCTACCATGCACTGGGATCAAAAGGCTAAACCTACGCCTCTACTGGTGCTGGAGCAATCGAACGAAGGCGTGAATGTGACTTTTCGCACCAGTCGTCAACCAAATGCCCCATCTCCGCCAAACCAACCTGGAATGAAAAAATCAGGCTTGTCTAGACAATAAATTATGGCTGTCATTGGTCATTGGTCATTGGTCATTAGTCATTGGTCATTGGTCATTGGTCATTGGTCATTGGTCATTGGTCATTGGTCATTCACAAAGATTCACAAATGACAAATGACTAAAATCATGACTGAGTAGCTGCATTCGGGGAATTACGGGTTAATAAACCATCTTCCATTTCTACGATGCGATCGGCTATATCTAAAATGCGGTTGTCGTGTGTCACTAATAAGATAGTGGTTCCCTGGTTTTTGGCTAGGCTCTGCATTATTTCTACAACATCGCGTCCTGATTGTTTGTCTAATGCGGCTGTTGGTTCATCTGCTAGCACCAGTGGAGGACGATTTACTAAGGCGCGAGCGATCGCAATTCTTTGTTTTTGTCCACCAGAAAGATTGTCTGGATAATAATCAACTCGTTCTTCTAAACCAACTGACCCCAGCATGGCTTTTGATTTAGCCACTGCTTCTGTTTGAGAAATATGATCATTCAATTCTACCGCCATTTGCACATTTTGCTTCGCTGTCAAGAACCCTAGCAAATTGTGAGCTTGGAAAATATAACCAATGTTGCGTCGCATTTGTACCAGTTTGTTTTGACTAACGCCAACAAGTTCTTCACCTAAAAATTTCAAACTTCCTTCTTGTACAGATCGCAAACCACCAATTAAACTGAGTAATGTTGTTTTACCTGAACCTGATGGCCCAGTCATGATCACAATTTCACCCGAATAAATTTCTAGATTGATGTCAAATAATATCTGTTTTTTCAGGTTGCCTTTGCCATAGTAGTGATTGAGATTTTTAATGGCAATTACAGGTTCTTGTTTCATCATATTTTTGTAAGTTATAAGTTAAGTTTGTCAACAACATTTTTTAATTAATATTGAATTAATTAAAAGATATCAGCTGGATCAGCAGAACGTAATTTTCGGACTGCGATCGCACCAGAAATAACGCACATAAGTATAGTCAAAATCAACACCATTACGGCGCGGTCAAAACTCATAAAAACTGGTAAAAGTGTCGCTTCTCTGGCGCTGTTATACATAAATAAAGAAAAAACAATTCCAGG
>JBBSCU010000180.1:0-11635 GCA_038249935.1 Chroococcales cyanobacterium | reverse complement strand
CTTTGAAACAGCGTTGACGGCTGAGTTACAATCTCATGCAGAAAAGAGAGCCATTTTATCAATCTCTGATTATGTTGACCAATCAGCTATCGAGTCTGCTTTAACCCAAACAGTATTAGGATTAACAGAGCAACTGTCCGCGTATCAGCAGCAGCTACAAGCCGGAAGAACCACATTCGACGACCTGGAAGCAGTGATTGTTTATTTAGAACAACTCCACAGTGAACAAATAACATTGGATGCGAACGCTCTTAATAAAGCCCAAATTCCAACCACAGATAAACCAAAGTTAACCCCAAATCAAACAGCAGAGTTATACAAGTATTACGGCGCCGACTTGCAAGACTTATTAGTGACTGACCGAGACAAAGAAATTGCTATACGGGCGCTATTAGATAATAAGCCAGCTCTTGATGTTGAAGAAATTATCTTTGCCAGTCCAGCCGGATGGACTACTGATGAAGCTAAAGCATTAGTTCTAATCGCTAACAATCAACTGGCACACTTACAAGAACAACCCCAGTTTTCGCCCCCAGAAGAGAATGAGAGTCTACGGCGAGTATTACACTATTACCTCACTCAACAACGCGGTATAACCAATTTCCTTGTGCAACCATTACAACGCCAGGGGTTGGCTTATATAGATCAACAGGAAAAAGTAGTGTTTATCAAGCGAGATTTAGACGGTGAAAAGTCAGGCGCACTGGTTTGGGATACTGCACGGATTGACAATCGTTGTACGGAGTACCCCGAAAACAGCGATCGCTCACAAGGTTGGTTTCATTTCAAATTGGGTGGAGAGGCAGACGATAAAATCGAGAGAGTATACCTGTGTTCTTCCCCTATTGATGCGCTGACAATGGCAGAAATTGACAGAGAGGGACACAAGGGGCAACCACCAGTTAGAACAATGTACATGGCAGTGGATAGCCCGGATAACTTGCCGTTTGAGGTACTTAGAAATATCAGCAGAATTGGTTTGGCATTTAATAATGATGATCAGGGAAATGAAGCCGCCCAGGTTGTTCATAAAATGCTGCCCCAGGCTAAAAGAATTGCACCCAAGGGGCTAACTTGGAATGAGATTCTTGTTAGAGAGCGGCAGCAGCAGCAAGAGATGCTGGAGCAAAAGCAACGCTCTAGGGGTTTTAGTCGGTAATCTCGCGTTGAGCCGACGAACTCGTGACCGCTTTGCTCTCGGAGTCGGTGGCTCTTACGGGCAGAAAGATTACTGGTTGGGCCGACTAGATCCTGCATCCCACAAGAGCCACGAGTTATTAATATAACTTTCTGTATGACTGCTCATTTCACCTCAGTACAAGGCAATACTTTCTCTAGAAGCTTTCTCTCTATAGTTTTTTGAGATTTCCTGCTAAAAATCAGATTCAGGAGGAGTTTGATAGCGTAATAGGATTGCCATACTCATGTATTATATTTTTAATTCCTTTTTTATATACCAATAAAAAGAAAGTAAATTTGAGAACAACTTTTACTTACATTTTAAATAACTATGTCTAAAAATAAAAGAAATTATTTAGAATTTTTGCAATATCAAATAAGTAAAGAAGTATTATGGATTATAGGGCTATATACTATAAGTGTATTATTGGATAACCCTTTAATAAATATTATAGTATATGGAATTATATTATCAATAGTAATACAGATAATAACAAATAGATTACAACCTATAAATGATGAAAGCTTTGTAAAAGAACTTCAAGATGAAAGAAAGCAAATCTTAAAAAAACTAGAAGGTGAGCAAAGTATTTCAGATATTATACTGTTAAATTTAAATCAAATAAATGAGTATTATAGAATTAATCAGAATCAAGCAAAAAACAGTTTTAGATTAAGTATTTTATTACTTCTTGTAGGTTTTTGCACAATAATATTTTCCATATTATCGGTTTTATATCCTAACTTGAGTTCTAATCAAAATATAAATATTTCTATTATTTCAGGTATCTCAGGAATTATTGTTCAATTTATTGGAGGAGTGAATTTTATTTTTTATAATAAAGCTGTAAGTCAGTTGAACATTTATTATCATCAATTAATTAAAGCCCAAGATACTATGTTAGCTATTGAATTATGTAATAAGATTCAACCTCCAGAACAAAAATCAAAACTTACAGAAAAGTTAATTGTTACTCTTATTGAGAGAAGTTCTATGCTATCTAATTCTGATTCAAAAACTAAAAAGTTTTCTCATATTGAAAATAAAGTTTGACACAAAATTTTCACGATTTGTTGTAATAGGGATCACCGTGCCTTTTGGGGAAAATTGTACTGTCCTTGCCTTGATTGAAGGACGAAATCGTTATTTCGTTAAATCGCTAATTCTTGCTTAAACGAAATCTCTCTGTACGATTAAGCGAAAACACGATATAACTAATTCGCTATAGGGCGAAAGGACGAAATTTGATGACCGTATTAGTGGGTGTCATTTCTCAAAAAGGGGGGGTAGGTAAAAGTACCCTTGCTCGGCTTATTGCCCGTGAATATGCTGCTGCTGGCTGGGATGTAAAAATTGCTGACCTGGATATTTCTCAAGGTACGAGTACGGATTGGAAACAACGCCGTGAAGTAAATGGTATCCAGCCGGAGATTGCAGTTGAACCATTCCGCACTGTAGCGCAAGCGCTTAAACACGCCGATGTTTATGACCTCATGGTTATGGACGGGCCACCGCATTCTATGCAAGGGACACTAGAAATTGCCCGTGCAAGTGATTTACTTGTCTTACCCACTGGTTTATCACTGGATGATCTCAAACCGTCTGTACTATTGGCGCATGAATTGGTAAACGCCAAAATTCCTACGGATAAAATTATTTTTGTTTTATGTCGAGTCGGCGATCGGGAGAATGAAATTGAGGAGGGCAGATCATATATTCATAAAGCTGGATATGTCACAGTGGCTGGCTCAATTCCAGAAAAGACTGCTTACCGTCAGGCAAGTGATAACGGTCGTGCTGTTTCTGAGGTCACGTTTCCAACCTTAAAGCAACGGGCAGAACAAGTAGCCCAAGGAATTATTGATCTGTTAAGTGAGCAAGAGTCCTAATTATGTCAACTAAACCACCTCCACCACCTCGCAAACCAAGCAAAGGTGAACCCCCTAGCATTAAGGAAACAAAAGATAACTTGGAGAAGCCCGATCCAGGTGAAATTTCCAACCTGAATTTTAAAGTACCTGCCGAGTTCAAAAAGGATTTTAAGATTGCGGCTGCTACTTACGGTTGTACCCAGGTCGAGCTATTGCAACGGATTTTTAAATACTGGACAGATAATCATGGCTAATCAAGATTCGTCATTTAGCGAAAGGACGAAAAGACGATTTATTGCTTTCTTCTTTTAGCGATTTCTGATTTCATAGTTTTCAACACAAGATATACTGACAAAGCATTAGTGTCAGAAACTCGGCTGAATCGGTTTCACAGGGCAATGGAGGTTTAGCATAACTTTCTACACCACTGCTCATTTCACCCCGTGGGTGCAAGATATGACCCAAGCCAGTAATATTAAAAATCTCACAGTAAAGCTAAATGTTCGAGCAAACCTTTAAAAATATTGATGACGTTCTCTGGAAAGAGGCGGGTTGTACTACAGAGTTAGATTACACGGAGCAAACTTCCTGGCTGCTGTTTCTCAAATATCTGGACGATCTGGAGCAAGAACGGGCACTGGAAGCGGAGTTAGCGGGCAAGTTCTATGAATTTATCATTGATGAAGCGCATCGGTGGTCAGCTTGGGCGGCTCCCAAGAAGGCGGATGGCACGGTAGATCACGATCATGCGCTGATTGGGGATGACTTGATTGATTACGTGAACCGCCAGCTATTCCCCTATCTCCAGGGATTTAAGCTGCGGGCTACCAGCCCAGATACCATCGAGTACAAAATTGGTGAGATTTTTAGCGAAATTAAGAATAGATTTCAAAGTGGTTATAGTCTGCGAGATGCGCTGGAATATATTGATGAGCTAAGGTTTCGATCGCAGCAGGAGAAACATGAGCTTTCCCATCTCTATGAAGCCAAAATCAAAAATATGGGCAATGCAGGGCGCAATGGGGGGGAGTATTACACGCCGCGCCCGTTGATTCGCGCCATGATTCAGGTAGTGAAACCGCAGATTGGCGATCGCATTTATGATGGGGCTTGTGGCTCTGCGGGGTTTTTGTGTGAGAGTTACGACTATTTGCGTCAGGGTAATCTCACCACGAAACAGCTTGAGCAACTTCAGACAGCCACTTTTACAGGTAAGGAGAAGAAGAGTTTAGCTTATGTGATTGCGATCATGAATATGATTTTGCACGGCATCGATGCGCCGAACATTATCCACACTAATACGCTCACGGAAAATATCAGCGATATTCAAGACAAGAATCGCTTTGATGTGATTTTAGCTAATCCGCCATTTGGGGGGAAGGAACGTAAGGAAGTACAGCAGAATTTCCCGATTAAGACTGGGGAAACGGCGTTTCTGTTTTTGCAGCATTTCATCAAAATCCTGAAGATGGGCGGTAGGGCGGCGGTGGTAATCAAAAATACCTTCCTGTCAAATTCGGATAATGCTTCGCGGGCGTTGCGTCAAGAACTTTTGAGTAGTTGCAATCTGCACACGATTTTGGATTGTCCAAGTGGGACTTTTATTGGGGCGGGGGTAAAAACGGTGGTGCTATTTTTTGAGAAAGGAAAGCCTTTCAACTCCGTTCAGGAAACGCCTTTATTTTCTCAGGGAAAACCTTTAACTCAGGGAATGGCTACTCAGAAAATTTGGTATTACCAACTCGAACCGGGGCGGAATATGGGTAAAACCAATTCTCTGAATGATGAGGATTTGCGCGAGTTTGTGGAGTTACAGGCTAGGTTTGCGGAAACGGAAAAGTCTTGGCTGGTGGATATTGCTGATGTGGATCGGGAGACGTTTGATTTGTCGGTGAAGAATCCGAATAAGGCTGAAGAATCGCTGTTACGAGAACCGCAGGAAATTTTAGATGAAATTGCTGCATTAGATGCAGAGAGTGCGGAGATTTTAGCTGGAATTGGAGGAATGTTGTGAAAGATGGTTGGGTGAAGAAGACGCTTGGGGAAGTGTGCGTTGTTGAAAGAGGCAGTTCACCGCGTCCGATTGAGAGATATTTAACTGATAGCTCCGATGGTGTTAATTGGGTGAAAATCGGCGATACAAAAAACGTCGATAAATATATTCGTTCGACAAAACAAAAAATAACAAGAGAGGGTGCAGAAAAATCGAGACGAGTTGATCCAGGAGATTTTATTCTTTCAAATTCTATGTCCTTTGGTAAACCCTATGTAATGGCGACAAGTGGATATGTACACGATGGTTGGTTTATTTTAAGGCTCTTGGAAAGTATTGACGTAGATTTTTTCCATTACCTTCTATCTTCTGATTTTGTCCAAGCGCAGTTCATATCTCTAGCAGCAGGATCTGTTGTAAAAAACATCAGTAAGGATCTGGTCAAAAGAGCAGTATTTCCAATACCACCACTTCCAGAACAAAAGCAAATTGTGGCAATTTTGGATGAGGCGTTTGAGGGGATTGATAGAGCGATCGCCTGTTTCAGGAAATCAGACAGTTTATTGATGCTGCTAAACAACGCGCCGCCGTTGCCATCAATGCAGAGATAACCCTGTTATATTGGCAAGTTGGTAAACGCATCCAAACCGAAATCCTACAAAATCAACGCGCCGAATATGGCAAACAAATTATCGTTTCTTTATCCCAGCAGCTAACCCAAACTTATGGTAAAGGCTGGAGCGAAAAACAACTACGGCATTGTCTACATTTTGCGGGAACCTTTGCTGATGAGCAGATTGTCTCCACACTGCGGAGAGAATTGAGTTGGACGCATATCAAAACTCTAATGTATATTGATGAAACCCTAAAACGCGACTTCTACATCGAAATTTGCTCTTTAGAGGGTTGGTCATCCCGTCAACTGCAAGAACGCATCAACTCCATGCTATTCGAGCGCACTGCCCTATCCCGCAAACCAGAAGAAACCATTCGCCACGATCTAGAGCAATTGCGCCAAGATCAACAAGTATCACCTGACCTGTTGCTAAAAGACCCCTACATCCTAGATTTTCTGGATTTAAGCGATCGCTATCTCGAAAAAGACCTCGAAGATGCCATCCTGCGGGAAATCGAAAAATTCTTACTAGAACTTGGTGCAGGCTTTACTTTTGTCGCTCGTCAAAAACGCCTACAAATCGACAACGACGACTTTTATATCGACCTGCTATTTTATAACCGCAAACTCAAACGCCTCGTCGCCATCGACCTCAAACTCGGTAACTTTCATCCCGAATACAAAGGCCAAATGGAACTTTACCTGCGCTGGCTGGCCAAATACGAGCAAGAGCCTGATGAACAGCCACCTCTAGGAATCATCTTATGTGCAGGTAAAAAACAAGAGCAAATCGAATTGCTAGAACTGGATAAAAGCGGCATCCATGTCGCCGAATATCTCACCGTATTACCACCTAAAGAGTTGTTACAAGCTAAACTGCAAGAAGCGATCGCCACTGCCCGTCGGAGAATAGTGGACAGTTAATAATGGACAGTGGACAATTGACAAGAAGGCAGTCTGAGTAACTGTCAACTGCCCACTGTCCACTATAAAAATGAACGAAGCCGAAACCCGCGCTGAACTAATCGACCCCGCACTCAAAGCCGCAGGCTGGGGCATCAGTGAAGGCAGTCGCATCCGCCGCGAAGTTATCGCCCCTGGTCGCTTGGTTGGCAATGGTAAACGCGCCCAATCAGACATCGCCGATTATGTTCTCGTCTATCGCGGTGAAAAACTTGCAGTCATCGAAGCCAAAAAACGCGGATTGCCCGATACCGAAGGCTTAGGACAAGCCAAAAAATACGCCGAAAAATTGCAGACGCGGTTCGCCTACTCCACAAATGGCATCGGACTTTATCAAGTAGATATGCACACAGGTGCAGAAGGCTACGTCAACCAATATCCTACCCCCGACGAACTGTGGGATGTTACCTTTAGCGAAGCCAACGAATGGCGAGATTGCTTTGCTGCCATACCCTTTGAAGATAAAAGCGGCACATGGGAAGCCCGTTATTATCAACATAATGCCATTAAGCACGTCCTAGAAGCGATCTGCCAAGGAAAAGACCGGATTCTGTTAACAATGGCAACTGGCACAGGTAAAACCTTCATCGCCTTCCAACTCGCCTGGAAACTCTTTCAAAGTCGTTGGAACCTCAGCCGACAACCCACCCGTCGTCCACGAATTTTGTTTCTAGCAGATCGCAATATCTTAGCCAACCAAGCCTATAACTCTTTCTCTGCCTTCCCCGACGATGCCCTCGTCCGCATCGACCCCGAAGCTATCAAAAAACGGGGTCGAGTCCCCAAAAATGGCAGTATCTTTTTTACCATTTTCCAGACTTTTATGACCGGACGGGACGATGCTGGCAATCCTACGCCAAAATTCAGCGACTATCTCCCCGACTTCTTTGACTTCATCATCATTGATGAATGTCACCGAGGCGGAGCCAGTGACGAAAGCACTTGGCGCGGTATTTTAGAATACTTCTCACCAGCAGTACAACTGGGACTCACCGCCACCCCTAAACGAAAAAACAACGCAGACACCTACGCCTACTTTGGTGAGCCAGTCTATACCTACGCCCTCAAAGACGGCATCAACGACGGATTTCTTACTCCCTTTAAAGTCAGGCAAATCGAAACTACTCTAGATGAATATATTTACAGCACTGAAGATGAACTTATAGAAGGTGCAGTAGACGAAGCCAGAACCTACACTGAAGCTGACTTCAACCGCATAATTGAAATTAGCGATCGCGAACGTTACCGAGTGCAACTGTTCATGGAAGAAATTGACCAGAATCAAAAAACTCTGGTGTTTTGCGCCAACCAACCCCACGCCTTAGCGGTGCGGGATTTAATCAATCAAATGAAGATTAGCAGTGAACCTAATTACTGTGTTCGCGTCACAGCCGATGATGGAAAACTGGGAGAGCAGCACCTCAGCACTTTCCAAGACAATGAGAAAACTATCCCCACCATTCTCACCACCTCCCAAAAGCTTTCCACTGGGGTTGATGCCCGAAACGTTCGTAATATCGTATTGATGCGCCCCATCAATTCCATGATCGAATTTAAACAAATCATCGGTCGCGGTACGCGACTATTTGACGGCAAAGACTACTTCACTATCTACGATTTCGTTAAAGCTTACGAACATTTCAATGATCCTGAATGGGATGGCGAACCCCAAGAACCTGTTCTCGTCAAAATTACCAGAGGCGGGGAGGAATCAGATAAACACAATGTCTCCACAACAGATAGAGGCAAGAATAGAAACGAAACTCCAGAAGTTCCCCGCCCCAAAACCATCAAAATCAAACTCGCTGACGGTAAGGAACGCACCCTCCAGCACCGGATGTCTACCAGCTTCTGGAGTCCAGATGGTAAACCCATGAACGCCGCTGAATTTGTGGAACGTCTCTTTGGCGAAATTCCCGAACTATTCAAAGATGAAGACGAGCTACGGATAATTTGGAGTCGCCCCGACACCCGCAGAGCTTTATTAGAAGGACTGGCAGAGAAGGGCTACGGGGAGGAACAACTCACGGAGATTAGTCGCCTGATTGATGCCGAGAAAAGCGATTTGTATGATGTGCTGGCTTATATCGCTTATGCCTCTGCACCCATGAGCCGCCGAGAGCGCGTCCTCGCCCACAAGTCATTAATCTTCTCGCGGTATATCGGCAAACAGCAAGAATTTCTCGACTTTGTACTGGAGCAATACATCAAAGCCGGGGTGGGGGAACTTGATCGATCTAAATTACCTCAACTGTTAGAGTTAAAATATCATGCTGTTCGTGATGCTGTTGAAGAACTAGGGAGCGTTGCAAATATCAGTGAAGTGTTTATCGGGTTTCAGCAGTATTTGTATTCACAGGACATGGCAGCTTAATTGGGCAGGTAACTGAATGCCTATATTTGTTTTTAAATACACTAAGGTATTTTTCTACCCGTCTTAAGCGCAAATTGCTTAATCTGCATTCAATAAACCTCTTGTGCTGGCCCACCCACGGATAAAGCTTTGGATTTCATTTACCCGCGATGTCCGATCCGCCTTGCCATCCCTGATGCCCAAGAGGGAATTATTTTGTTTGAGGATATACGGGATAAATCCAAACTCATCATCATATTTTTGGGGATCTTCATAGCCAGGGTTTAGCCAGTGAATAAATAGATCATATTTCTGTTCGATAAAATACTGAATTGTTGCCCCTACAGCATCATTTTGGTAATGCATTGAGCAAAGAACAATACGTGGGTTATCGAAGTTATTAATCTCTTTAGGGTTCATAATTTCCCTGATATGCTTTTCACGCTCTGCGGGTGAACCATTGATCAGGAAGACATTTACCCACTCTTTTTGATTTTTAGGTAGATATAACCGACGTTCATTCCCATGACAGCTAGTTTTTACATTTGCATCAAACAAATCTTTCCAAGTCGAACTCTTGCCTGCATTACTGTGTCCCACAACTCCAACCAATAAGCGCTCAGTCATGTTTCGATACCAACTATTACTGTGATAACAAAAAGCTATTGCTATGCAATAACAATGTTTACTGGTCTGCTCGAAAAACCATTTTTTATTCTATTAATTCTTCCATTTTGCAATTGACTTATTTGATTATTTATGTATTCAATACCAAAGGCCACGTTTAAATCATTAATAATTTCAGAATCTAATCGTTCTAAATCCATATTTTTTAAAAAAACCTTTGTTAAAATATTTTTATATTCTAATAATTTTTCGTGGATTTCGGGACTAATATCTTTTCCTCTAACAAAATGTTGTTCTAAATCTATGGGATCTGCTTCCATAAACAATTCTTTCGGCTCCATTGTTTTTTTTAAGCTATATCTTGGATACCAATAGTTAGGAGCATGGATTAAGCACTTATTACCATCTTTAATTATTTCTTTGTTGATAAAAAAGTCTTTAAAAATTTCATCTTTCATATTTTCAAAATCTCCACCTAAATCAAAATAAACTATGGGATAGTAAAATAATAAGTTTCTTTTTAAAATAGTTTTAAAATATCTACCTCTTTCATCACAACTTACTTTAATTTGTAACCCTGCAAACAATTCTCTGTTTGCTGTATTTTTAGGGTAATATGCGTTCGTTTAATGAGGATAAAAGTAGTACTACAAAAAGCAAAACATACGATTAGAAAAATGTCACAAATCGCCCCAATCAAAATTCATAAAACGTTGAGCATTCAGCTTGGTATATTTTTCAGTATTTGCTAGTCGTCCAACCCATCCATCAATAACTCAGACATCTCCAGTTGATCACGATTGCGGTTATCGTCATAAATTTGGAGCGTATTTAATTTAGCGTGTCTGCTGAGTTTTTGAGCTTTGCGGACATTGCCATCAGTCTTTTCAAGTACAGCAGTGATAGCACTGTGGCGGCAACGGTGCGGACTCATGTGCTTCTCAACCCCAGCCCGTTTAAATAAACGCTTGACTATTTTATAAATGCCATCCCCAGTTAACCTGTTACCATAATTTTGGAAGTCCACCGAGGTAAACATCGGACGGGACGAAGACATATCCCCACCACGGGCAATCACCCAATCAGTAATCGCTATCACAGTGACTTTTGGCAGATTCATCGTCACTCGTACTTGCTTGCCCTTACCCAAAATTGATAGCGTCCCCTTAGAACATACAAAATGTCTTACATCTAAGGTGCTAATCTCATTTCTCCTCAAAGCATTGCCCCACAGTAGCAGCAGCAAAGCATAGTCCCGCTTACCTGCTAAAGTCGAGCGATCGCACCCCTTAATGACTGTCAAAAATTCCTCGCCTGTACAACCGCTAGTGTCGCGGTATGACTGCACTGGGATGCTGTCCACATCCACAGCATAGTTGCACACACCCAGCTTTCGGCCAAAAGCAACTAGAGACTTGATGGCCGCGAGTCGGCGGTTAATCGTGTTAGGTGCTAGGGAAGCTTCATTGAGTATGGCTCTGTACTTAGTCACTACCAGCGTTGCTTTGTGACCGTCCAGGTGTAAAAACTCCAAAATAGAATCGCGCTGTGGGCGCACTCCCGTCATGCGAGTAAAAAAATCCGTGATATCTTTGCGGTAAGCCCTACGAGTTCCCTCACTGTTTTTAGATTTAAGCAGTTCCTCCAACACGTCGGGGTCAGAGTCAATGGAGCCAGCAAAGTATGCCTCAATTTTGGCACTGAGGGCATTTTCCAATTTTTGGACTACAACTAACTCGACGGATTCCGTATCTTGGCTCATAACTCCCCCCGGCTACGGTATTTAGAATGGCTCTTTCCAATACCGAATACCATTATCCAGCTGCATGGGCCTAGATGAGTCTTAGATTTCAGTTACTTAATCAATTATGTTACTTCCTTGGCTCAAGAGATTGACGGATTAAATAAGTTGCGGGTGCTTGACCTCAGACGCACATCGCCACTGCGTGGCTCGTTTGCCTCTTCCGGTCAAGCACCCGCTTAATAAATAATTGCTGAAGGGGTGAATAATCCTAGTTTAAAAAAGTATAGT
>JBBSCU010000179.1:0-11639 GCA_038249935.1 Chroococcales cyanobacterium | reverse complement strand
TAAGGGTTTATCCAGTGAGCCAGAAATTTTAGCGTTTGCAGATATACCACCAATATTAATTGGAGTTGAGATACCATAACCTTGAGCGATCGCATTTCCTGGTATACCTTGGGCTTGAATACCTATGTCTACTTGACCTTGGGGAGCCAATTGAATTTGACCATTGGCTGTAATTTGCCCCCCGGTTGGCGGTGTTACTTGAACACTGGTAATATCAAGTTTTAACGGCTGTTTGCTAAGTGAGCCAGAAACTTGGGCTTTTGCCGAGACATTTCCAACTGCGATCGGAAGAGTAAAACCGTAGCTACGTGCCAGTACATCCCCTGGTATACCATCAGCTTGCACATTAAATATTACATTGCCTTTGTCGCCTAGTTTAGCTTGACCGCCGCCTGTGATTTCACCACCTGCTGCTGGCACTAATTTCAAATTGGAAACGGCAATTTGAGAGGCAGTTTCAGATACATTCAAACGGAAGTCAGTGTTAATGGTTTTGAATTGAACGCGGTCAACTTGAATAGGTTTTGTGTTATTTATTGTACCGCTAAGGATTGGTTGCTTAAGTGAGCCGCTTACCTGAATATTTGCTTGCACTTCTCCACTAGCGGCGACAGGCGAATTCACATTCAGGGTATCTAAGATATTTTTTGCAGTAACTGGTTTTATCTGAGCAGAGACATTAAAACCTGTTTGAGTATTAATTGTTCCATTTGCCAGAATGGGAACTTTACCAAAATTCGTACTCAGATTATCTAAAGCAACTGTTTGACCCTGAAATACAAATCTCCCATTAAAATTAGAAACTTGCTGAGGAATATTTTGAATTTTAGCAGTTATTTGATTAGCTGTAGCCGTTCCCGTAATTGCTATTTCTGACAGATTAGGTGGAATCTGAACCCCTAAGTCAGCATTTAAATATCCTGCTTGCAAGGCAATTGGTAACTGAATTAATCGACTGATATCAGATGCTTGTAAGTTTTGTGTTTGAAGCTTCAGGCTAGTCTTTTGAGCTTTTAGTTGTGTCTCACCAGCAATTTTAACTGCGCCTCCCCTAGTGGGTTGAGCATTTATGTCATAACCAATCCTTTGATTTTGCTCTGAAAATCTGACAACACCATTGACTTGAGTTAATATTACTGAACCTTTCGGTTTAGTTGGTGCGGAGGCTGACAACAACTCCACATTTCCATCTTGAATTTGAAGTTTCTGCAATTCAGTTTGAATCGCACCTTTTCCTTCCCCAGCCTTAACTTCAGCAGCAACCCAACGACCATCTTTATCTTGCTGAATATAGACATTAGGCTCAACTAATGTGACATTTAATGCCAGTTTTCGCGTTAAGAGCAGCTCCAAGAGCGAAAACCGCACATCCAAGGCTTTTGCTACCACCTGGTCTGAATCAGTGGGAGTTGCTGGTATCGATAGAGAGCTAAATCTCAGACTAGAGAGCGAAAAACGTTCAACTTTGCCTACTTTTACTGGACGCTCAAGCAATTGCTGAAGATTTTGCTGCACTAACGGTGCTAAATCTTTATATACATAATTTCTAGCCCACCAAGCACCAACTATAATTCCAACTAGCAAAACCCCACCCAGAGCCAAACTGGTACGTCCTAAAAGAAGAAGCCACAGACGACGATTAGACGGTTTCTGATTGTTTCCTGAATTTGGAGAGTGCGTCATTATCCTTACCAGTACTTTTATCTAGAGTGAGCCAAAAGACAGATTAGCCGCAGTTGTATTGGCAGGATATAAGCTATGGCTACACAATATATATCGAGTAACTAATTGTTACCGGATATGAGTTTTTTCGCCTTTCAGTTTGAAAATTTCATCTAGATTGTAATACTTGATTAGCACTTTCTATATTTCTGCTTTACCTTTTCAAATTCTCTGGTCGTCCAAATAATTGTTTGATAAACTTTATCTCCTTATATATTGTGGTTTTTTTTATTGCATATATATTGCCAAAGGAACTATCTTTTGTAAAAAAATAATATCTTTAGATAGATTGTATACAGGGCTATTTCATTCTAGTCATAAACCGCCCAAAATTAAAGTTCCAGGCTAATAGCTGAAGTCCGTTAAAACGGACTATAACCTTTTTTCAGTCGTCTTTAGACGACTTTCGCTATTAGACTCAGAATTCATTCTGAGGCGGGCTAGATGAGAATGAAATAGCCCTGGATTGTATAAGTTTAAGTTAAGTATTTTTGATTCAAATTTTAGACAATACAACTTAATATTAAAATACTCTATGAATACTCTTGTATATACAACCCTGGTTAGAGAATTCAAACTTATAGAATATTACCTAGTATAGATGACTGTGGTAAGTAATGTTATGTAATAGCATTTAGCCACAAACATTTAGCGGTGAAAGGCTTGAATTTAGTTAGAGAGGTAGGATAACTTCTAAAAGTTGAAACCTCGGAATATAATTGTATTGAGTCATTTAATTTTAGACTCAACTAATTAGTCTTAGAATGATAGTAAATCAACTAAATTAAAACCTTCTCCAACTAAACAATCCAGTGAAATAGATGTAATAGGTTTACCTACATTATTTCAAACTCCAACTGATGACTCTTGACAAAATCATGGGTGAAATGATCTGCCAGATTCGTATCAGCAAGTTCCAAGTTATAAAAATCTACAGCCTCATGCTCAAAATATGGCCCAGCGTGCCAAGTACCCTCATGTAACTTGATAAAACAATGTCCTGGTATGCGGAAAGCTGCAATCTCCTCTAATGCTGGTTCATTTACATCATTATCAGGAGGACAAACTGCAATTAACCAATCTTTCCCTTCCAAAGAACCTAGACATTGAGTGCATTGAATATGGCGAGTAATTTTGTTGAACTTCCGCCCTCTCTTATCCAACCGCATAATATAAAATCGTGGGATTCCATTTTGCAGGTTTAATTTGGCATCTTCCGCATCGTAAGCTTTGCCATCAAGACTTGCAAAAATCACCTGTCCGTAACGCCGGAAGTTTTCAGGAGTCACCCATTCTGTCTGCAATTGTTGGACTGTTTGTAACCTGTTCATATCAAAATCTTTTTTGAGATTACTTAGGTTTATTTTCTCTTAGAATGACTGAATTTTATCCAGTCATCAAAGTGAATTCCTAAATTGTCAAAAAATAACCTCAGCTAGCTAGATAACTCCGTACTTGTTCCTTTTGGCGTCTTAGGAGACTGAGAGCTTTTTGTTCTATTTGTCGCACTCGTTCTCGACTAATGCCCATGCGATCGCCAATCTGTGCTAAAGATAGTTCATATCCATCACTCAGACCAAAGCGCAAGGTTAATATTTCTCGCTGCTGGGGAGACAGTTTTGCTAACAAGTCTTGCAAGTCTTGGTGGAGAGATTCTTCAACAGCGTAGTCTTCAGGAGAAGGGCCATCATCCTCCAATATGTCCTGCAATTCTGTATCCTGTTGTTCACCAACTCGCGCTTCTAGGGAGAAAGGTTGACGGGCTAAGTATAAACACTCCCGAACCTGAACGGGTGTCAAAGATAACGCCTTAGCAATTTCAGCAGTATTGGGAACTCTACCTAGTTGTTGAGATAATTCTCGCTGCACTCGCTTAATTTTGTTCAGTTTCTCAAAGACGTGGATAGGTAAACGAATTGTACGTCCTTGTTGAGCGATCGCTCGGGTGATTCCTTGACGAATCCACCAGTAAGCGTATGTAGAAAACTTATAACCAAGAGCGGGATCAAATTTATCTACTCCTCGCTCTAAACCCAAAGTACCCTCTTGAATTAAATCCATAAATTCCAAGTTGCGGTGCTGGTATTTCTTCGCCACTGCTACCACTAACCGGAGATTAGCCTGAATCATTTTCTGCTTGGCTTGGTGTCCTAAATTTAGCTGTTGCTCTAGCACTTCAACACTTAACTCTACCTGATCTGCCAATTCTTGTTGTGTGGGTTGGTGCTTTAATTTATCAGCCAATTCTTCCTTAGCCGCTAGCAAATTCATCATCTGTTGCACTTGTTGGGCAAAAATAACCTCTTGATCTCGAGTCAACAAATCTACACGCCCGATCTCTTGCAGATAACTACGCACAATATCATCTGTAGCTCGAGGTTTTTTATCTGCGGCTAAAGTTTTTTTCTTCGTTTTTTTAACTTCGGTAGGTGGAGATGTTAAGTTACTCATGGTTATTTGCTCCTCTGTAACCTCATAAATTTATTGGTATCAAGTCTAGATATTCAGACTCATAGCCATTTTACACTTAATGAATTCTTGCCTATGATACATTACAAGTCAATTCTTGGAGATAATAAACCCAAAATCAACCTACTCTCTAATAATAACATTATTACCACTGATAAATCAATTACCCAAAGCATCATCACTATATCATTTGAACCAACTTCACTTGTTTATTATTGATTATTGCATCCCTTACAAACATAATTATGTCTGTTTGTTTTTCCAATACTATTTAAGAAAAACACAAAATTACATGGTTACATATTTAATTACAAAAAAGCCTTAACAGTAAACCTAAATATAATTCGCAGTTATCACTTAGCTTATAAATCTTTTTTTTTGTAGCAACGTATTTTTATCATAATATATCCTCTTAAGACTCTGGTTAAATTTAATTTTTGCTAAATAAAGAATCAATCAAATCATAAAATTGTCCATTTTCTACCTCTGATTTTTGCTATAGAACTAATATTTGATTTCTGAAAAGATAAGTAGGGTGTGTTAGCGACAGCGTAACGCACCAAATCCTTACAAATTGTGCGTTACGGAAGCCGTAACACACCCTACTTAGATTTTTTCAAAAATCAAATCGTATTGCTATAGATAATCCAATCACATACTTAATAAAAGCATGATCATAGTTTTCTAAATGTATTTTAATAAAAATAAATAACGGCATAATTCTATAGTTTTTTGAAAAATAAAATTATTTAAGTTATATTTACAGTCACTTGTCTGTTAGGAAGCTACTAGATTTTTTTGTTGTAAAATTTCCCAATAGCCATAACGCAAAACGTATCTAGTCACGTAACATAAACTTTAAAGAAATTCAGGATCACGATGACACGGATATCTGTAATAATTACACTTGTGCCATACTGCACGCAGACATCTGCATCGGTGCGGTGTTATCAATGTAGTTACTGCTAGTGACATTCTTTAGACTAAAAGTGTTAACAGTGGTCACATTAACACCAAGGGCAATACTTGGCAAGACAGTAAAACCCGCGATAAAGCGAAAAGATTTATGTTTACAGGTGGGCGGTTGAGTGTTATGTAGCAAGTATTCACCTCATTGGTGCATAACCCGATATGAACTGTCTTTTCTGAGAATGTCCAATCCTTGACAATTATTGTGGATATCTCGATTAACTTTAAGAGACTACCCATATTAAAATTCAGTAACTGTTATACTAATACCAGAATCCAGTTTAGGAACCTTGAGATACTCAATTGGTTCAGTACTTTGGGTGTTTGTTGGCTTCTGACATTGCTTAAAGAAAGCGCCTGGGTTATTGATTAATTCAAGCGGGTTAAAGTTTTGGCATCCCTGATCTTGGACTGCCGAAATTGATTCAGCAGCTTGTTTAGGATTATTAGTCTGTCCGATAAAATTACTCCATGTAGTTGTAATCGTAGCTGGTTCCGTCAACAAAACTTCAGCCTGATTGCGATCGCGAAATGGCTCGTTCAGAGCATCGCTTGTTGTAATGGGAACATTCTCTTGGTTAGCACTTGCAGTCTGTATGACTGCAAGTGCGCTAATCACAACGACTAAGACGATAAAAGAAGATTTCATAATTAAATTTCTTGAGATTATCAGTTTAATAATGACAATTGGCTAAATACAGAAGCAGAAAAATAGGAGCCTAGTTTAAGAACTTCAGACTAACACAGCTGGTAAAAAGTATCATTAAACTTCATTAAACCAACTTTAACCATGTTAGAATTTTACACTGCCATGTTATTTACCTGCTTCTAAACGCTAGCCGCCTCAGTAGCAAACCCACTCAGAAGTCCAGATGAGAGCGATCGCCCTTCCGAATTAGTGGCAAAGAAAAGATTGATGAGTATTACAGCAAAATTAGCTTAAACTATAACGTATGTTCGATTTAAATTAATCAACCATACCTTGACATATCAATAGTAAAGACTTTACGCTTAATATATAACTATCGTTCGATATAAATAAAGAACTGAGTTATGCCTAAGATTGTTGACCATGAGCAATACCGTAAAGAACTACTTGACAAATGCTTTGATTTATTTGCCCAAAAAGGTTATGGTTCCATCACTATGCGCCAAATTGCGGAAGGATTAGGCGTTTCTACGGGTACGTTGTATCACTATTTTCCTAGCAAGCAAGCTTTATTTGAACAATTAGCCCAAGAGATATGTGAGCAGGATGTAAGTACAGCATTGGCTGAATTGGAAGGAGCACAAACGCTGCAAGAGGCAATGGAAGCACTAGGAAGATACCTGGTGACAAACGAAGATTACTTCATTAAGTGGACTTATATTTGGATTGATTTTTGTCAACATCAAGATTCTCAGGAAATGCTGAATAATAGTGTTTTTAAGCGTACAAATCAGCGATACCAGCAAGCAACCTGCGAGTTTTTGGGTATTCAAGATGCGGTATTAGCTTCCTTTGTGTTGACCTTTGTAAATGGTTTAATTCTGGAGAAGTTATGGGGTGATCAAACAATTGATTTTATTGAACAATGTACGCTGCTAGGCAAAATGCTGACTGCATATTTGCCACAACATACAGCAGTAGTTGGGAGTCAAACAGACTTTCAGAGCTAGATTGTGTATCTCACTAAGGAACGCAAATTTAATAACGTGCAATTCTTATTTAACTTGGAATGGTGCGTTACGCTCCGCTAACACACCCTACTTTTGCACTTTATTTAATCGACATTCCTAAATTGTAAACTGCTATATGTCTAATCATCATTAATGATCTGAAATTAATTAATGAATAAAAATTATTTTCTATCCCTGTTTGCTCAATTTATGTAGACATTTTTTTAAGGAGAACAAAAGAGATGATTGAAAAGCTGTCGTTCAAAGCTGATAAAAAAGGTCTAATTGCCTTAGTAATTGCGGCTACTGCTATTACTGGTGGAATTGTTTTCTATGGTATTTCTCAATTTGGGCAAGTTGGTCAAACAGCCTCATCCAAGGCAGTATCAACTACGCCCACTAGACCAAAAGTAACAGCATTAGGAAGACTGGAACCAGAAACAGAGGTAATTAGCCTATCTGCACCTCTGGCTTTAGATGGCGATCGCATTGCTAAAATCTTAGTCAAAGAAGGCGATCGCGTTCAATCTGGACAGGTGATCGCAATTTTAGATGCACGCGATCGCTTACAAACTGCTGTACTACAAGCCCAACAACAAGTCAGAGTTGCTCAAGCTAAACTCGCTCAAGTGCAAGCAGGAGCAAAAGCAGGAGAAATTAACGCCCAGCAAGCAAGTGTTGAACGCCTCGAAGCACAATCCCAAGGTGACAAAACAGAGCAACAGCAAGCAATATTCCGCATAGAAGCGCAGTGGCAAGGAGACAGAATCGCGCAACAAGCAACCATTAAGAAACTGGAGGCAGAACTCAAAAATGCCGAAGCCGAATATCAACGTTATCAGCAGCTATATTCTCAAGGAGCAGTTTCTAACTCTTTGTATGATACTAAGGGCTTGACTGTAGAAACCGCCAAACAGCAAGTAGACGAAGCCAAAGCAGTTCTCAACCGAATTAACACCACTGCTAGTAAGCAACTAGCCGAGGCTAAAGCAGCGCTTACCCGCACTAACGCTACTGGTAGCAAACAAGTTAGCGAAGCCAAAGCTACACTGACCAGTATTGCAGAAGTTCGACCTGTAGATGTCGCCGCAGCCAAGACAGAAGTTGAGAATGCGATCGCTACACTCAAACATACTCAAACCGAGTTGGCGGGAGCTTACATCAAGGCATCGATGGCGGGACAGATTATCAAAATTCATACACGAGTCGGAGAAAAAATTAGTGATTCTGGCATTGCAGACTTAGCGCAAACAAACCAGATGATGGCGATCGCAGAAGTTTATCAAACCGACATCGGTAAAGTCAAATTAGGACAACAGGCAGTAATTAGTAGTCAGGCATTTCCTGGAGAACTACGAGGAATCGTTGCCCAAATTGGCTTACAAGTGAATCAACAAAATGTTTTCAGCAACCAGCCAGGGGAGAACCTTGATCGCCGAGTAATTGAGGTGAAAATTCGTCTTAGTCCTGAAGACAGTAAACAAGTTGCAGGTTTCACCAACTTACAAGTACAAACAGCAATTGAAATATAGATATTAAGGGGTTTTTTGAAAATGTTTTCCAAAATGTTTCGCAAAACACCGCTAGCATGGCGGCAGTTAATGAAAGAAAAAACCCGTTTGGTTGTTGCAGTCGCAGGTATTACCTTTGCCGATATGCTGATGTTTATTCAGTTGGGTTTTGAAGCTGCGCTTTTTGATTCAGCTGTGAAACCTCATCGTAATTTACAGGCAGATTTGGTTTTAATTAATCCCCAATTTAAAACTCTGTTCTCGGTGAAAAATTTTCCGAGAGAACGACTATATCAAACATTGGGTTACGACGGCGTTCAGTCGGTGAATTCTGTTTACATCAACACCGGAGAGTGGCGAAATTCGGAAACGCGTCTTGATCGCCCCATCTTAATTTGGGGTATTGATCCGACACAACCCGCATTTAAATCGCTCGAAATCAAACAAAATCAGCATCACCTTAAACAGCTGTATCAAATTCTGTTTGATCAAGCAGGCCGTCCAGAATATGGGGCAGTTGGCGATATCTTTAAGAAAACAGGCAACTTTGAGACGGAACTGAATAATAAACTTGTCTCGGTTAAAGGCTTATTTACAGATGGTGCTTCCTTTGCTGCTGATGGCAATGCGATCGCCAGTGACTCTACTTTTCTGCGGCTATTTCCAGAGGCAAAACGCGATCGCATTGCAGTTGGGTTAATCACTCTCAAACCAGATGCCGATCCGGAAAAAGTGCAATCGCAACTTGTCGCAGGACTACCTAGAGATGTCAAAATCCTAACTCCAGAAGAGTTTGCCCAAATCGAAAAACAATATTGGGAAGCTGGTACTAGCATTGGTTTCATTTTCGGTTTAGGTACAACAGTTGGGTTTATTGTTGGCATCGTGATTGTCTACCAAATCCTTTACTCTGATGTTTCTGACCACTTACCAGAATACGCCACTCTCAAAGCAATGGGATATACCGATAATTATCTCTTGGGAGTCCTAATTCAAGAAGCTTTGTTATTAGCTATCTTAGGTTTTATTCCTGGATTCATCCTTTCTTTGGGGTTGTATCAAGTCGCCTATGCTGCGACGATGCTGCCGATTTTCATGAAAACGGAACGAGCGATACAGGTTTGGATTTTGACCGTGATTATGTGTAGTATTTCTGGAGCGATCGCTATACAAAAGCTACGAACTGCCGACCCTGCTGATGTTTTTTAGTGTCAAAAGTTGGGAGCATTGAGCATGGGGAATAAGAGATGAGTCTTTTAGCTCCATTAATGAGTCTTTGAACTCCATTAATGAGTCTTTGAACTCCATTAATGAGTCTTTGATCTCCACTCCCCTGCCCCTCTACTTCCTACTCCCTGTGTCAACCGTAGTCTGTTTAGCTAAAAAATCGTTGTAAAATCCTATGTTGCAAAATTCTTTACCAGTAACTTTAAATTTAACGCTTTCTGCTTCAGAACCCGTAATTGCTGTCCGCAACCTCAACCACTATTTTGGTGAAGGTGCGCTTCGCAAACAAGTATTATTTGATATTAATTTGGAGATTAACGCTGGGGAAATCGTGATTATGACTGGCCCCTCCGGTTCGGGAAAAACTACCCTATTGACCCTGATGGGTGGACTACGCTCTGCCCAAGAAGGTAGTCTAAAAATCTTAGGAGAGGAAATCTGTGATGCCAAGAAACTGCAATTAACCAAGCTTCGCCGTCAGATTGGCTATATTTTCCAGGCACATAACCTGATGACTTTTTTGACAGCTAAAGAAAATGTGCGAATGTCACTAGAGTTGCATGACGATTTTCTAAATCGGGATATTAACGCCAAAGCGATCGCCATTTTGTCAACTGTCGGTTTAGCAGATCGTGTAGATTACTACCCAGAGAAACTATCTGGGGGGCAGAAACAACGAGTAGCGATCGCTCGTGCCTTAGTCAGTCATCCTAAGATTGTCTTAGCAGATGAACCCACTGCTGCACTAGACAAAAAATCTGGGCGCGATGTCGTGGAAATAATGCAGAAGCTAGCTAAAGAACAAGGCTGTACAATTTTGCTAGTTACCCACGATAACCGCATCCTCGATATTGCTGATCGGATCATTTATATGGAAGATGGTCAGCTCAAAACCGATGGCATAGATACAGCCAAAACAAACAACTAGCAACACTGCGACTTCTCTCCAAATAGAGCAACTGCTGTCCTCGTGCTCTCTACCTGCTTCGGTAAATTATGAATTATGAATTAGCATGACCAAGTATTTCCGCTCCAATGTTGATGCAATGGCTAGCTATATTCCTGGGGAGCAGCCAGTGCGTGGTACACAGATCATCAAACTCAACAGCAACGAAAATCCCTATCCTCCTTCCCCTGCGGCCTTAGCTGTGCTGCGGAATATCGACGGGGAATGGTTGCGGCGTTATCCACAACCATTCGCAGAGGAGTTCCGGCAAGCTGCAAGTAAGGTTTTGGAAATTCCTAGCGATTGGATAATTGTGGGAAATGGCAGTGACGAATTGTTGAGTGTAGTGATTCGAGCCTGTGTAGAACCAGGGAAGAAGGTAGTTTATCCGATGCCAACTTACGTTTTATATCGCACATTAAGTGAGATGCACGCTGCGGAAATTATTGAGATTGCTTACAGCGAAAACTATAGTTTACCCCTGGAAGAATTAGCTTCTGCCAATGGATCTGTGACATTCATTGCGTCGCCCAACAGTCCATCAGGTCATCTTGTGCCAACAGATGATCTGCGAAAATTAGCCAGCCAGTTATCTGGAGTTTTAGTAATTGACGAAGCATATATAGATTTTACCGAAGAGAATGCATTGACTTTGGTAAAAGAACACGAAAACGTTATTGTGATTCGGACACTTTCTAAGGGGTACTCATTGGCAGGATTGCGGCTAGGCTTTGGGGTGGCGAATCCCAAATTGTTGCAGGGATTGTTTAAGGTAAAAGATAGCTATAACATTGATGCGATCGCTTGTGCAGTCGGCTCTGCTGCTATTACCGACCAAGCTTATAAAAATGCTTGTGTGACAAAGATTAAGGCATCACGCACTAAGCTGGCAACAGACTTGAAAAAATTAGGTTTTCATATTTGGGATTCCCAAACTAACTTCTTGCTGACCCAGCCAAGAGCAGGAAACGCGGAATATCTCTATCAAAAGCTAAAGGAACGGGGAATTTTAATCCGCTACTTTAAGCAGCTTGGACTAGATGATAAATTACGTATTACTGTTGGTACTGATGAGCAAAATCAGGCTTTAGTAGAGGCGCTGATGTATTTGTTACTCTAGAGGTTTTTTTTCAAAC
>JBBSCU010000178.1:0-11645 GCA_038249935.1 Chroococcales cyanobacterium | reverse complement strand
CGCTCTAGGCTCATGTCTATCGGTGTTTGCAGTTGCACCAATTCATCGCCACCAGCAGCCCGGTGGTTGGTTAACTGCTTGGTCTTACAGATATTTAGTTCCAAATCTTGGGAACGAGTGTGTTCTCCCACAATCATCCCTCTGTAAACCTTTGTGCCAGGACCAATAAAGAATGCTCCTCTATCTTCGGCATTCCTCATGGCGTAGAAGGTAGAAACGCCTTCTTCAAAGGAGATTAAAACGCCTTTGTTACGGGCTTCAATGTCGCCACTCAGTTGACGGTAATCTAAAAAGCTGTGATTCATGATCCCTTCGCCACGAGTCATCCGCATGAATTCACCCCGGAAACCAATCAAACCACGGGCGGGTATGACAAACTCTAACTGAGTGCGATCGCCACTACCGGGCTGCATATCTTGCATTTCGCCTTTGCGTTGTCCCAGGCGTTCAATACAGCTACCCACACCATCAGCAGGAATGTCTAATACCAGAAGCTCAAAGGGTTCGCAAGGTTGACCGTTAATTTCACGGTAAATAACCTGTGGCTGAGATACCTGAAACTCGAATCCTTCCCGGCGCATGGTTTCGATTAAGATACCTAAGTGGAGTTCTCCACGACCGGAAACGAGGAATTTGTCGGGAGAATCGGTTTCTTCGACACGCAAAGCCACGTTGGTTTCAAGTTCGCGGAATAAGCGATCGCGTATTTGTCTTGATGTCACCAACTTACCTTCTTGACCAGCAAAGGGCGAATCATTTACCCAGAAGGCCATTTGCAAGGTTGGCTCATCCACTTTAATTAGTGGTAAAGCTTGCGGATCATTGGGATCAGTAATCGTTTCCCCAATATAAGCATCAGCAAAACCAGCTACCGCAACAATATAACCTGCGGTTGCTTCTTCCATGTCTATCCGCTTTAGTCCTTCAAAGCCCATCAACTTGGTAATTTTACCCTTGACAATGGTGCCATCTTCTGTAATTAAAGCTGCTTGTTGTCCTGAGCGGATCGTACCATTGTGAATTCTGCCAATCACAATCCGTCCTAGATATTCAGAATAATCTAGGGTTGTAACTTGCAATTGCAGAGGTTTATTGCTGTCGCCGACTGGTGGTGGAACGTGTTGCAGAATCGCATTAAACAGAGGCTGCATATCTACCGATTCTGCTTCCAAGCTTTCTTTGGCAAAACCTGCCATACCGGAGGCAAACAGATAGGTAAAATCACACTGGTCTTCATCTGCCCCTAATTCTAAGAACAGATCCAAGACTTTATCAACAGCAATGTGGGGGTCAAGTTGACCACGGTCGATTTTGTTGATTACAACGATAGGACGCAGCCCTTTTTCCAAAGCTTTTTTCAGGACAAAGCGCGTTTGGGGCATGGGGCCTTCGTTGGCATCGACTATTAGAAGACATCCGTCAACCATGCCGAGTACCCGTTCAACTTCACCACCAAAGTCAGCGTGTCCAGGGGTATCAACAATATTGATTAGCGTTTCTTTGTAGCGAACTGCTGTATTTTTGGACAGGATAGTAATACCCCGTTCCCGTTCTAGGGCGTTGGAGTCCATGACGCAATCCGGAACCTCTTCGCCTTCGCGGAAAATGCCGGATTGTTTGAGGAGTGCGTCAACCAGGGTGGTTTTGCCGTGGTCAACGTGGGCGATAATGGCGACGTTGCGAATTGGGAGCGTCATAGAAGCTTTTGGTGAACTCTAGAGGGGGTTTTGAGATTTACATTTTAATGCTAGGCTGTTTTAACAGAATTAGGTAGGATCAGCAAACTCTGTAAAGAACCTTTAACAATTCTAGCGTAATCGTCACAATTGCGGTGAGTTTTGTAAACCCCAAAATTAACTTTGAAATTTTTAATTATTAATCGCACCCCTGACCAAAATTACTGTACTTTCTACCCCAGAGGCGATCGCTTCTGGAATATTACCTTGAATCGCCTGTTGTAGCAATCCCTCACGCGAAGCTCCCACAACTACAACATCGTAACCTTCGGTTTTCACTAGGTTAATCACACCTTCTGCAACTGAATCAGCTTCGACTGGGAGAGCAACTACAGTGCTGGACAATTTGCGGCGACGCATCAAATGGCGGATGGCTTGTTCTGAAATTGTCATATCTGGCTGGAGTTCAGATGGCTTAAACACCTGTGTTAGACGAATTTGCGGCTCATTTCCCAAGGTAATTAAAGCTGGTAGCAATTTAATCGCCAGCGGGGAATTGGGGCCACCAGCCATTGGGACTAGCCAACGGTTGAAGGAGTGGGGAGTAGTGCCTAATTTTACTAATACTACTTCGCAGGTAGCTTGGCGAATTACGGTGTCTACAACATTGCCAAAAATCCGACCAGGGGTAGAAGTGCTACCTTTCCATCCCATTAAAATTAAATCAGTGTGTTGTTCGTTGATTGTCTCCAAAATTGCTTGGGCGACATCGTGAGTCACTCGAATCTGCGTATGCAAGGAAATTCGCCACTTTTTTGCTAAGACTTCCGCCTGTCGTAGCAAGCGGCGACTTTTTGCCGTCCTTACCTGTGTTTCTGAGGGGGAACTGTGGCGTGACACCAGCATTACTTGCACACACTCTATTTCATAGTGGCGATCGCGGGCAATAGCTGCCGCCATTTGTAATAAAATACCTGCTGTTTCTGGATTGGCTACTGGCACTAATAATCTACCTCTGCCGGTGCTAGGCGATCGCGTTTGGTAAACTACATAAGAAGGTTCTGGTCGCAGTTTAGGAGTGCCATTTTTGCAATTGAGATGGTCTGCTTCCGCCCGAATAATATCTGCACGGGTAATAATCCCAATCAGTTTCCGTCCATCCACTACTGGTAAGCGACTGATTTGATAACGATCAAGTAAATACAACACATTACCCAGAGAGTGGATTGGTGTTACTGTCATCGGGACAGGTGTCATAATTTCTTTTAACAAAATATCGGCTAAATTGCGTTCGTGAAACGTGTGCTTTGCACTCTCGCGTATTTTCAGCAAATCTGATTGGGTCACAATTCCTACTAACCTGCTATCTTCTACCACAGGGAAACCGCGATGATGGGAACGAGCAAAGGCTTGCATTGCTTCTTCTAAGCTGATCTCTGCATCCAGAGTTTCTACTCGTTCTTGCATGACATCTTTTGCGGTTAACTTTGTCAATCCCCCCTCCATCGGAACTTCTTTGGTGAGAATGATCCCGTTTAGCTCCAAAAGCTTCTCATAAAGCGAACCAGGCACTACCTTATCCGCAACCAGATAAGCTGCTACAGAAACAATCATTAAAGGTAGCACCAGATTGAAATCTGTAGTCATCTCAAACACAATCACAATTGCGGTGATTGGCACTTTGGAAACGGCGCTAAAAAATCCTCCCATACCTGCTAGTGCGTAAGTAGTAGGAGAACCTACTCCGGTGATGTATAACGCACACACCCCGATGATGTGTCCTAAACAAGAACCTAAAATCAGACTGGGAGCGAATAATCCCCCCGGCGCTCCTGAGCCAAATGCTACCAATGTTAGGATGAATTGGGCTGCAAAGGCGATCGCTGCTACAGAAATATGCGCCCCTCCAGTAATTACATACTCCCGTAATCCCGTATTATCACGAAAAGATGGGGGGAGCATTGCGACTACAACACCAGAGATAAATCCAGCCAAAGCTACCCGCAGCGGTAAGCTAATATGTAATCTTCGATAAAATTTAATACTAAATATTAACCCACGATTAAATAATGCACCCAGCAACCCCGCCAAGATTCCCAATAGTAGGAAAAAGGGAATTTCTGGAATAGAGAATTGGCTGGAGGATTGTGTCAATTGCAGATTAAGATCCAGACTGCCACCACCTAAAAGCCGGGATATCACCCCACCAATAAAGGAGGCGATAATCGCAGTTCCCAGAGTCAGCCCTGATAAATCCTGGAGTAACTCCTCCACGATAAACAATACACCTGCGATCGGAGCATTGAAAGCCGCTGCCAAACCCGCACCCGCACCTGCTGCAATCATTTGCCGCCGATGATCTGGAGAAGTGGGAACCAAGCGACTCATCCCTGCTGCTAAACCTGCCCCCACATGGACGGTGGGGCCTTGTCGTCCCAGAGTTATGCCCGAACCTATGGCGATGATCGCACTGAGTAACTTCACACCTGCCACACGCCAAGATAATGTCATCGGCACATTGGCAAGAGAGGCTTTTACTTGGGGAATACCGCTCCCAGAAGCCTCTGGTGCCAACCTTTGTACCAACCATCCAGCCAAAAACCCAAAGCTAAGACCAATTGCCGGTAGTGTCAGCCATGCAGGTAAAAAGTCGGTACTATGGACTCGCCAAGTCCCCAGCCATCCCGATCCTACCTTCAAGAATACCGCAGATAGAGCAGCAACCAGACCGATAACACAAGCTTCAGCGATCGCTAAACCTCTTCTAGGCTGCCACCAGGAGCGAAAGCGCTGATTTAGAACAGGAAAAGACATAATTTTTGGGCATTTCCCTACTTTATTTAATTACTTCTCCCCGTAGTGGATAGCCCTTCTACTATCAGAGATGGAGTATAACAAGAACCATTCCAATCAGCATCGCCGCCCAGTGTAACCAATTGTTTGAGGGCTGTGTAGACATTACCTGCAACCATCGTATCCTTAACGCGCCCAATTACATGACCATTCTGCACGCGGTAGCCTAAATCAACGTTGATCGAAAAATCTCCAGAAATACTGCCGCCACTACCCAGCATTTGATCCACAATCAAGCCATCATCTAGTTGTTGAATCAGGTCTAGTAGGGATGCCGAACCTGGCTGGATCAGAAGATTAAATAAACCAGGGGTGGGATAGCTGCCCAAACCAGGGCGGAAACCATTTCCGGTGGTATCAGTACCCAGATCGCGACCGGTAGTGCGATCGCTATAAAAATGCTGTAAAGTCCCGTTTTGGATAAATACTAAAGATTGAGTCGGGGTGCCTTCATCATCAAAGGGGCAACTGTAAGGGCCCGCTTGCGGATCTTGGTAGAGAGTCAGGCTGGATGCCATTACTGGATAACCCAGGCGTTCTGTCCAAGGAGAAGCTACTTCTAAGACTTGCTTGCCATTCAAAGCTGCTTGCACAGTACTCCAAAGCATATCGGCGGCTTTAGAAGTGAATAGAATTGGCACATGACCAGTCGGAGACGAGACATTTTCTCTTGCCCAAATCAACCTTTGTAAAATTTGGTTAGCTAATTTCTGGGGGTGGAGTTTGCTCCGCTTGGTTTGACCATCGGAAACACTCAAAAAATCATCGCCGCGCACCCATTCTGCTGATATGTAACAGCTGAGAGTAGTGTCGGTGTAGTAACAGTCTAAACCTTTGGTGTTGACTAATCTGGTGGTTTCAACATCACATTCCCAGTCACTAGTGCACACAACATCTGGATAGACATCGCGGATCAGGGCGATCGCTTCTTTGCCCCAATCTACCAAAACCTTTATCGGCACACTTTCCCCCAAGTCTGGGTAAGATGGCTGAAAGTTGGAGCCTAATTCTACTGTTTCCGGCTGATTAAGTTGACTTAGTGCGAGAGCTTTTTCCACCATCACTTGGGCTGGGACAGAACCGTAAGCCACCATAAGTCCTGGTCGCCCGTTTTGCCAAAGCCGCAGTGCTGTGCCTTCAGATTGGCTGGTTTCTAGCTGCTTGAGGCGGTTTGCCTCAAAAAACACTGGACGAGAAAGCGATCGCGACTCATACACCTCAGCCGCTTCTGCTCCAGATTTTATGGCTAGTTCCAGCAGCTGTTCTGCTAGTGTATCTTGTGACAAATTTTCAGAACCCATGACCCTTAGTGAATTGTGGATTTTGAACCGCATATCAACGCTGATAGACGCAGATAACCATCCAAAAATCACCATCGTATTTCGGCAGTTGCAATTTGAAACCGCAGATCAACACTGATGGACGCAGTTAATTATCCCAAATCATTGCCATCTATCAACGGATCTTGTCATTAGTCATTAGTCATTTGTCATTCTCCCCCACTCCCCACTCCCCATTTCAAAGATTAACCTCTTGCAACAGCCAAAAACCAGCAAAAGATTCTGCCTTAGGATCAGACTGCACACCAATAAAATGCACTCCGTTAACTTTTTGCTTGGCTTCCTCAAAACCTTTGGCTTCTGCTAAGATTTGAGGTTTTTTGATATTTGCCACAACCCAGCTTTCAGTAACACCAGTTTCTAAAACCAATCTTGCCTCTTCCTTGGTGTCAAATCTTAAGAAAGCCAACTCCAAACCAGACATCCAACCTGCCAAGGGCAACGCTCTCGGTGAGAAAATCAAAACACCAGGAATCCGGGCTTCGGGTGAAACTTGCGCCAACTCTAGGGGGAAAGCTTCACCAAAACCAATTTCCCACTCGGACATTTCCATCAAATCCGCAGCATCTAAGGTAACAAATACCCACTGCTGTCCTTCTAAAGCATCTGGTAAACGTTGCGGCAAAGGCTTCTCCAATCGGACTGAGGGATTAGTCACCCCTTGATACCCTGGTTCTTGAGAATACACTTCCTCCATTCGCTGTTCTAACCAATGGTTGAGAACCAAAGTGCGGCGGCTAGGCTGGGCGGGAATGCCCAAGTCTTCGCAAGCTTTAGTAATCATGTTGTTCATTTGGCGACGGAAAAAGCGGATTTTAATTGGTGCTTTTCCAGCTTGGTTAATAGCCTCCTGCAATGCTGTCCGCAACCAGCCCGAGTTTACTTGGTTACTGGGGCAATATTGAGCATAGCGAAACAAAGAATCTGCTTTTGTGCTGATATCCAAGGGGCTTTCGCAGACTAAGACTTCCCAAATTTTTTTCTGATTATCGTCCAAAATCGGACGAGAGTAAAAATCGATTTCCCAAATACTGCCCATGTTTTACGGTAAAAATCTGGCTGTTATGTTTTCTTGATATGTTGATCATACGAGTGTTAGGGCAGTAGGGGAATAAGGGAGTGAGGGATGAATCAATACGGTTCAGTTAAGGTGTACACACAAGTCCTTAATGATCCCTCTTAGTTCCCATTAAAAAGCTACGGTGTACACACAAGTCCTAAAAACCTAGCTTGATAAGGCTTTCCTTGTTCCCCGGCTCCGCCTGGGAATGCATTCATTGAGTCTCTGGCTCAATCTCTCACTGGAGGCAGCAGCCCCTAATCAGCCATTCCCATGTACAGAAACGAGAGAATGATCCCCCTTAGTCCCCCTTAAAAAGCTACGGTGTACACACAAATCTTTTAGAGTTACTGCATAACGTCGGGTAAGTTATTTTTTGCAGGTCGATGCAACAAAGGTGCGAGTCGATGCAACAAAGGTGCGAGTCGATGCAACAAAGATGCGAGTCGATGCAACAAAGGTGCGAGTCGATGCAACAAAGGTGCGAGTCAATGCAACAAAGGTGCGAGTCGATGCAACAAAGGTGCGAGTCGATGCAACAAAGGTGCGAGTCGATGCAACAAAGGTGCGAGTCAATGCAACAAAGATGCGAGTCAATGCAACAAAGGTGCGAGTCAAAAAAACTTGTGTGTACACCGTAGCCCTTAAAAAGGGGGAAATAGAGCCATTCTGGGGGGATTGAGTCTCTGAGGTAGATGAACAGAGTTCAAAGGTAGATGAACAGAGTTTAGATCAATTATGGGCGATCGCTCTTGGAGGAGTTTATTGTCTCCATAATATAAATATAAAACCCCAGCGATCGCATGAAAATAGTTAAGGGCAATTAGGATAATGCTAAAAGACCCTACAGAGGTAGATGAATGCAACTAGAAGATTATTTCGAGTTTTTAGACCCAGATGACATCCGTATCAAAGGCCATCGTATTGGTATTGATAATGTAATTCAATATTACCTGCAAGGATATTCAGCAGAGCAAATTCTAGAAGAACTACCTTCCTTGAATTTGGAGAAAATTTATGCGACCCTTGCCTACTACCTGCATAATCGTGTTGAAATAGATACTTATATGTTGCGGCTAGCAAAGTGGCGAGAACAACGCTATCAAGAATCATCAGCAAATCCTTCACCTTTGATGCAACGTTTAAGAACATTAAAGGCACAACGTGAGCAGGAGTTGCTAAACTCTCAATGAAGGTACGTTTGACCCAGATATCCTGCGCTACTTGGAATTATCCCGACGAATATTGGTTACAGACAACCGTAAAAGTATACCAGAACATCTAGAAGAACACTGGAGAGATGGAGGACATATCTGGGGACTAGTTTGGTTGCGTTCCAGTGGAAACCTCAGTATTTGGGCAGAAACAATTTATTTGATTTGGGAAGCGACTGAGGCAGAAGAGTGGATTGATAGATTGGATTGGATTCCACTTTAAAAATTTGGCGTTGCTGAATTGAAAGTATCTCCCTCATTTCCCACGGTTGATCCAAACACCTCTCAAGCCAGCTGCTTTAGCTCCGTGGTAGTCTTCGATGATGCTATCGCCAATATGCCACGCTGCATCAGGGGAACATTTATGTTTGTCTAGGGCAATAGCAAAAATTTGAGGATCGGGTTTAGCTGCACGTACCTGGGTAGAAATGGTAACGGAGGTAAAAAACTCTCTCAATCCTAAGCTTTGCAATACTGAGTAAATCCGGGAATCAAAATTGGACAGCACTCCCAAGGTAACTCCCAACCGCCGCCAGTTAATTAAAGCTGGTACAACATCAGGATAGACAAACCACGCTTCACCAGTGCCAAAGTGGATGTAAAGTTCGCTAAAAAAAGCCGAAAAGTCAGAAAATTCCCTGAGAACACCCGCACCTTCAAAAGTATTCAGCGCAATTATCCGCCACCAATCGAACTCACGCTGGGGAATATCTTGCAGTTCTGTATCTGGAAATATTGGTGGCGGTGCTGCTTTAAAGCTTTGAATAAAGGTTGTATTTAACGTTTCGGCTGAAACTGTAACGCCAAATTCCTGAGCTATCTGACTATAAACTTCACCCACACTACCTTTAACGTCAAAAAGTGTGCCCACAGCATCTAAAAAAATAACTTTCGGTTGTTTCATCAAAGTTTGAAGATTTTGAATTTTAGATTTCAGCTTGTTATAGAGCTTCTGTTGGCTAGAGTCTACCATCTGCTAAGTAGTTTGGCGCAAATAAAGCGAATCCTTGTAAATCTTTTGGTTCTTTACCAACGCCTAACGCCTAACCTGAAGTTACTGAGAAAGTGTTTCGATGATCGGACGGACTAGCCAATTAAAACCAACTTTTAGTTGATGGTCTAATGTTGGCAATCTATACAAATATGCAATACGACGGGCGACATAAGCCAAACGCCCATCTAGTTTAATTCCCAAACCCGTGAGAGTGGCGTTGTCTATTCCTAGTGCCATCATTTCTCCTAGCTGTTGGTAGCGGAAGGGAAGTAGGGGGCGATTAGTTAGAGTTGCCCAAATATTCCAAGCAGTATAATCAGCTTGTTGGAAAGCCGCTTGTGCGGTGGCGGGAACTTGCTGTCCTTCAACATCATGAGTGTCTGCTAAATCTCCTAAGGCAAAGATTTCTGGATGATCTAGGACTTGCAGATTGGATGTAGTGGTGATTTGACCACGCTGATTTTGCTTGAGAGCAAGAGATTTCACGACAGGCGCAACCCTAGTTCCCACAGTCCAAATTACCAAATCCACGGGAATCGTATCTAACTGATTTTTGTACTCTAGGGAGATGGTATTTTGTTCTATTGATTCTATTTTGGTTTCTAAATCAAGAAATATACCACGGGCTTCTATTGCTTTCTTTGCTGCTTCCCGATTAAACTCTGGAGAAGTTCGCAAAATTTGGTCAGCGACTTCAATGATCCGAAAGCGTCCTCTTTCGCCTAGTCTGTCGGCTAACTTACAGGCTAACTCTACACCACTGTATCCACCTCCAGCGATCGCTACCCGAATTTTATCAGCATCCGATTCTTCTAAAAATCGCAGCCGTTCTTCCAAACGATAGGCATCAGAGATTGTGCGGAAGGTATAGGCGTAGGCTGTTGCACCCGGTACTAAATCTAGCGGTGTCTCACCTCCTAGCGCCAGCACTAATCTGTCGTAAGGGATTTCTGGCCCTTGATGTAAGTTTACCCGTCGCTGGTCGATGTCAATTCCAGACACAACCCCTTGATAAAAACGTACACCAGTGCCTTGTAAAAGTTCTTCAAAGGGTGGGGCAATTTCCCAGGTTTGCAGTTCGCCAGTGAGTAATTCGTAAAGAAAAGGAGAAAATAGGAAGCGATCGCTTTGATCTACTAGAACAATTTCGGGTTTTTGCGTAGATTCCCAAGGTAACTGGCTTAAGCGCAAAGCTGTGTAGAGACCACCAAAGCCTCCGCCAAGGATACAAATTCTAGAAGTTTGTTGAGTCATTGATTCTATAGAAAGGTCAATATTAGCAGAGCTACTAAATTCAGTGTAATGATTTCTTTGACTCTATTGCCATGAAACAATTTTTAAATCAAGGAGGCAATAATATTAATGCTCATAGCTAGAATGGTCGTATTGAAAAAGAAAGATAATATGCCATGTAGCAACGTCAAGCGCCTCATGTCGCGTGATGTCGTCTCCACATCTGAAACTTGGCTAGTCATGCCAATTACAAATGAATAATATAAAAATTCCCAGTAGTCTGGATAGTCGTTATGAGGAAAATCTAAACCTCTGGTGATTTCTTCACTATTATCACGATTAATATATTTGTAATAGCTGTGGGCATATTGGACTGCAAACATCGTATGCACCAGTAACCAAGAACCGACAATGGTCATAATTGAAAGTATGACGTGTAGGTTAAGCAAAATTGTTGATAACTCTTTTTTATTAGTTAGTAAAAAGCCAATGGCTAAAACACTAGCACAAGCCGCAGCTATGATTAGCATGAATATGGCCAAATGTCCTTCATATTCATTCTCAGCATAACGGCGAATTTTATCTGGGGTAGCTTTGATCATTTTCCACCACGTTATGGCTAAGAAAAAGTCAGCACCGGAGTTCCAAGCGCAGAGAATGCGAGTGGGTAAGTGCAGCCAAGGCGGAAGGATTACTAAAACTAATCCAGCGAGTAGCACAGCAATGATCAGTCTGGGTCGAGAGTCGAAGTTTTTAAATAAATTAAGTTTCACAAATATGGCGATCGCAGATATCATTCAGTCTAGTTTAGGGACTTCGCAGACTTTTCCAAATCCCCCAAAAACTTTGAGGGATCTGATAAACAGAGTAGAAGTTAACCGAGAAATTTCCGAGTCATCTCGAATACAATTTCATAACTAAAAGTTTACAAAACACGGTTATCGTAGAGAGCGGTATGGTTCAATCAATTAAATGCGATCTAACCTACTTTATTTAAATTAGTGTAATATTTTGCCGCCATCGCTTCTTCATGGAATAGATTCACTAAAACATCGGGGATGCGATCGCTCGGCAGTTACTTAATGAACATAATATTGAAATTGGCGGTGGTCTTGGTGAACTAGCTATACATCTAAATAAAAAGCGCCCCCTTTTCGGAGAGCGCTTTTTATTTAATAAAACTTGCGAATTAACCGTTGATAGCAGGAGCGGTTAGAGCTACAGGAGCAACATCACCAGCAGCCAAATCTAGGGGGAAGTTGTGAGCATTGCGCT
>JBBSCU010000177.1:0-11708 GCA_038249935.1 Chroococcales cyanobacterium | reverse complement strand
TGAGTCATTACCGCTGGTTCCGCGTTGCAAAGCCATAAATTTTATCTCCTGGAATTTCAAAGTTTAAGTTTAGATTGATCGAAGTTTGCTCTCAGGTGAGAAGATCCGTTTAACCTCAAGGGTTTAAGACCCCTAAGTCTACACGTAGCATCAGTTTAAGTCTGAGTTTAAATCCCCATCTAAAAATGTCTTTAATTTTAAATTATGTTTTGAATTTTAAATTTTGAATTGTTAATGATGCTGGATTTGGTAAATCTGTCCTAAATTGATGTTGGCCTCTTGATGTTGGTAATTGAATTCCAAAGTTTTTTGATAGCAAGCGATCGCCTCTTCCATCTGTCCTTGTTCTTGTAGTATCACCCCCAAGTTATAATAAGCTTCGACTAAATCGGGCTGTAGTGCGATCGCATCTCGATAGTAAATAGCAGCAGTTTGCCAATCAGCTGCTTGTTTGCGGGTAATGCCTAGCCGATAATTCAATTCAGCATAATAGGTTTGTTTATCTGCCGAAAGCTTCCCTTGGGCAAAAAGCGCATTCCCTAAATTCACATCTGCTTCTATGCAGTTGGGCTGAAATTCCAGAGCTTTTTGATAGGACGCGATCGCTTCTTCCCACTTACCTTGTTGTTGCAAGGTGTAGCCCAAATTGTTATAAATTGTCCCTGCATCTGGTCGTAAAGCAATAGCTTTTTTGTAAGCTTCTTCAGCTTCTACTAACTGCCCTTGAGCTTGATGAAAATTGCCTAAACTAAACCAAACTTTCACAGAGTTAGGCTGAACCTGAGAAGCCGTACTCAGAAACTTCTCCGCTTCTGGGAATGCACCTTTCTCCTGTGCCAGCATCCCTAAACCGTATAATGCTTCTGAATAGTCTGGTTGTTTTTCGATCACTTGCAGATATAGCTGTTCAGCTGACTCTAAACGATTCGCTCGATGATGTTGAACTGCAAGTTGAAAGAGTTCAGCAACTTCTTGGGCATCAAACTGTCTTGGTTTATTAACCAGTTGCAAAAGAAAATCTTCTAGCGCTCTGACTGGTTTTAAATCGCCATATAATTTATGTTTATTGTCTGCAACTTGCTGAGAGATGTATTGCCGATATTGAGCATCTTTCCCCAGACGGATAGCGATTTGGATATATTCTGCTTTGTTTGAGGCGATCGTTTCTTCTATACCCATCATTTTCAAAATTGCCAGAGAATGCCGTCCACGCATTAGTTCTCCTGGTAAGGTGACAACAGGAATATTATGGGCAATAGATTCCAAAGTAGAATTACATCCAGACCAACCAATACTATCTAAGAAAACGTCTGCTAAAGCTGTAGTCCCAGCAAACTTCCTGTCATTCAGGGAAGACAAAAATAAACAGTGCTTTTGATAATCCAGCCCTAATGCTGTAAAAGCATGGTTTAAGCGCTGGCGAAATACTTCTGTAATATCTTCACTTTCGTGTTTAATAAATACAAACTTAGAATTGTCTAATTCTTTAGCTATGCGAGAAAAAACATCATCATGATTGGGCAAATATTTATATAATGACTGGCAACACCAGAAGAAAATTTCATCCTCTTTTAAACCTATATCTGGTTTCTTAAGTTCTTCTGGTTGAATTACTAAAGGTATGTAATGAATAGATAGATTGGGTAATCTAACTAATTTTTCTGTATAATGTTCTTGAGCATTTTCTGGTTCCATTAAGTCACTGCTCAAGTAATAGTCAATTGTCGGTAATCCACTGGTATCAGGGTGTCCCCAAGATGTCATCTGAATTGGCGCTAATCTTAAGCAACCTAATTTGACTGTCATTGGGTCCATCCCAAATTCTGGGAAAATCAGGATATGTAATTTATCTGCTGTTATTGCTTCACACCATTGTTCAATTGAGCGAACACCTTGAACAAACTTATCAAAAGCTTTAGTGGCACTGATTGTTGAATTATCTTTTTTGACCCCAGTGTGATAGCCAAATAATTCAAACTCACTTCGATCCAGATTTTCTACCCAACCTTTAATAGGGATTTTCCAATTAGAATGACTATAGAAAAGCCCAGAAACAATACCAACACGAACCTTTTGATTTTTATCTAAATTTGGGAGAACAAGCGGCTGGCGATCTTGGGCATAGCGACTTGACATAATTTGGCAAATCATTTCCCCATAAGTTCGCTGTAAATCTCGGTCATTTAAGCCTTGATATGCCAAATAAAAGGGCTGCAATGCTCCTACAGACTCCGCAGCTTTTGCTCGTTCTTCGTGATTAATTAATTCATAACCTTTAGCTAAGTTTTGCAAGTGCTGTTGATACTGATTTCGTCTGAATTCAATTTCATCAATACTAGAATAGATAATTGGCAGTTGGCTAATACAAATACCCATTTGAGCCGGAGCATAGTTTGGCGTAACTTTAACGGCTTGTTCAAATGCCTCTACTGCTGCTTCTATTTTATTACGATCTCTAAGTACCGTCCCTAAGTTATAATAGATAAAATCAATATCAGGTCTAAATTTGATAGCTTGTTGATAGGATTCTATGGCGGCATCAAATCTATTTAGTGACTTCAGAATATTTCCCAAGTTGTTATGGGTAATTCCCAAATCAGGTTGAATATTTAAAGCCTTTTTGTAAGCTTCTATTGCTTCCTCAAATTTCCCTTTTTCCTGGAAAAAATATCCTAAGTTGTGATAGGCGTAAGGATAGTCTGGTTTAATTTTTATTGCTTCTTGGCAAGACTTGACGGCTTCATTAAATCGCCCTTGTTTTTGGAGTACTTCTCCTAAATTATTATGAGCTTGTACCAAATCTGGCTGCAATGCAATAGCCTGCCGATAATATAACTCTGCAATCTTGAAATCGCCTACCTGTAGCCTACCTAAAGCAAACTGCTGATTTAAGTCTGCATAGTGGACTTTTTCTTCTGGTGACAGCTTTCCTTGAACATGGAGAGCATTACCCAGATTGACTTGCACTTCTATAGAATCGGGTAGAATTTTCAGTGCTTTTTCATAGTAAGTAATTGCTTCTTCTAGTTTACCCTGCTGTTGCAGAGTAAACCCCAAGCTGTTTTGTATTGCCGCTGCTTCTGGCTGCAATTGCAAGGCTGCTTGGAAAAATTGTTCTGCATTTTGATATTGTCCCCGCTGCTGCGCCAGCATACCTAAGCCGTATAGTGCCTCTAGCTGCTTGGGGTTTATCTCGATAATTTGACGATAAACCTCTTCGGCTTGGGTGAAGCGCTTGGCTCGATGATGCTGAACAGCGAGTTGGAGAGCTTCAGGAATTGTATTCATGACGTATACAATTATTTTTTACTTAATATGTCTTTTGTTCTCATATCTGCGAGGAACTCAAGTTTCTGGAACTTCTAACTGAGTTCGGTTAAAATCGGCTGAAATGCTGATTTTAAGTTCGTTAATTGCAATAAAGACTATTACCCAGAGTTTTAATTGACAGGGAGCAAACAGCACAGAACTGTATCCTGGGTTGATGATTATAATGTTGTAAAAATTTATTACGGAAACAGTTATTTGAGATCAAAACAATGTACATTGTGTAAAGGCCAAAGGCTCTCTGCTCATTTGAGCCTTCGGCGATTTATGAATCTAGTAGGCTTTCGAGCCTAACTCTACTTGCAAGAGTTAATACTCTTTGTGAGTAGAGTTTAATTATCTGCTGCTAGCAGAAACTGCCAATGAGTTAGCAGAAGAAGAATTAACTGTGGTATCAGCGAAACTGAATACTTCAGCTAGGGTGTTGTTACCGGATGCAGTAGCTTGACCTTCAGCGGTAGCTACAGAACCTACGAGCTTAACGAGAGATGTTACGCTTTTGTTGATAACGATAGATTCGTTAACTCTAATTACGATCGCAACGTTCTTAGTAGCAACAAAAGAAAAACCGCCAAGAACTTCTTCAGAAGTATTTTCCAAGTAGTTTAGATCAGAGATAATCATTTGGGTTTGTCCTAAAATTTGTAAGTTTGTTCGCGGAACCAACTTGTTTTTGTTGGTTACATAATTACTATAGTTTATTCCTCAGAAAAGTCAATGCTTTTTTGAGGAATTTTTGATTAAAAAAACTAATATGTTTACGCCAGGAAATTATCATATATAGCATTAATTAAAGTAAGAAAGAATTGCACCGCAAACTTAGACAACAATTACCATTATTGCTACCTAGTAAGACTTATAGCGATTTAACTTAATTTTTCAATCGCGCTCAAATAGCATCTTTTGAATGTATTCTCAAAATACTAAAAACGAAAAACTATTAAATTGTTAAGCAAGCAATATCAGCATTCATAACATTTTTGAAACCTAGAGATATCTACCCTTAGTCAGAGGAGATAGTTAGCTACAAAAACATTATGGGATTTAATAACCTATTTAGTCTTGGTGAATAACGTATCTAGCAATTCCTCCTGCGATCGCACATTTGCATCTGAGTCTATCTGAGTAACTATTTTCATAGCGTTGGTTTGTTGCTTTAACCAATCAGAAAATGATTCTGTAATGATTTTTTGGCGCAACTGCTCATCCAATTGGGGTTGAATAACTTCTTCCACCCAAATTAAATGCACTCCCTTGGATGTCGTAATCGGTTTGAGAGCTTGTGGTGGTGCAGCAGCAAATACGGCCGCTGCAATCTCTGGACGAAAATCTTTGCGGTATCGGAGTCCTTGGTATCCATAAGCACGGCGGAGTTCTGGTTCTGGGATATATAAACGAGCAATTTCGGGAAAATTGATTTCGCCTTCTTCTAGGGCATAAAAAAGCTCTAAAGCCAAATCCCGATCCTCAAAGACGACTTCATAAGTAACGGCGGCGACATAATCTAGTTGGCGTTCATAAAAGGACTTTTCGAGTTGAGGGGAAAATAGATGATTCGCTAACTTCCGTGAAAGGATGTTGTTGTAGGCTAATTCTTCAAACTCATTCACAGATAGATGGTGTTTTTCTAGCCATGTCCAGGTTTCTTTAGCTTTGACAAGCTTCTTGGCAAACCGTAAATCATCTCCTTCTTGCTGTAGTTCTTCTGGTGTGACTGTAATTCCTGCCTCTTGAGCTGCTTCGGCAATAATGCTTTGCGATGCGATCGCTTCCACAACATCAGGTATCTGACAGGAGAGTTTGAGACTGTGCATGATATCTGAACTGGAAATGGTCAGATTGTGGGGCATAACATAAATATTTCCAATAATTAGGGGTATGGGCATTAGGTATTGGGCATTGGAAAAACTCTTCTCCAGCACTCAATCACCCGATCGCTCTGACTAAACCTCTAAACCGCCTTTTTGCAGTTTCTTGAACGGATCTAAAACAAAGTCAATCACGCGTCGCTGGCGAATGATCACTTCAGCATTTGCAGTCTGACCGGCACCTAATGGAATACGCTTGTTGCCATTTTGGACATACTGCTGTTCTAAGGTGATTTCTAGCTCATAGTTTTCGACGTTGCCTTGGGGTGTTTGGCTAACTTTCGAGTCAGGAGAGATCCAAGTAACTTTTCCTTGGACAATGCCATACTCTTGGAAGGGATAAGCATCAAACTTGACTTTGACTGGCATTCCTACCTTTAAGAAACCGCTATCCTGATTAGGCATATTTGCTCTGAGTACGAAGTCTACATACTTGGGCGCGATTTGGGCAATCCTTTGACCGGCTTGGACTACCGCTCCTGGCTTAGTGGTGGGTAGTTCAAAAATCACCCCATTAATTGGCGATCGCACCATTCGTTGTTGCATCTGAAGTCTTGTAGATATAATCTGGCTTTTAGTCTGAGCCACTTCTGATTGCACTGCTGTTATTTGTGTCTGTAAGTCCTTTAGTTGTTCTTGATTTTTCATTACAGCCAGTTCTCCGGCTTGCATGGCACTTTTATAGCTACTTTGTTCTTCTTGCAGTCGGAGTTTTGCTTGTTTGATATCAGACTCCAACATCTTGATAGTTACTTGATAACGATTTAGCTCTTCCACCAAGCGCAATTGTGCTTGTTTAATATCTGATATAGCCCTGTTATAGAGTCGTTTGCTTTCTTGTTGTTCTTTTTTGAGTTGATCAATTTGGGTTGCAGAAACCGCGCCATCCTCAACGAGTTTGCTAAAGCGTTCAACTTGCCTAGAATCTATACTCAAACGTGTTTTAGCCGATTGCTGATCGTCACGAGTGGTGTAAATCTGCTGCTCTGCTTGCTTAACTAATGCTTGTTTTTCTAACTTTTGGAGGTTATGGCTACTCAGTTTGGCATCCAGGTTTTGCTGCACCTGGTTAACTTGAGCTATTTTTTCTAATTCTTGGGATTTATTTTGTTGCTCTAAGAGATTCGTTGACATTAAGAGTTGATTTTTGAGCAGTTCCAGTTGGGATTGCCGATTTTGTAGCCCTTGCAATTTGCTCTGGACTTGTTGCAGTTCCGTTTCCAGCAGATCAGAGTCCAGTTCCAGTAGAATCTGACCGGCTCTAACTGTATCTCCTTCTCTGACCATAACTGCTTTGACGCTCCCACCAACTTGAGAGTCTAATTTTTGAGTTGCGCCTTTAGGCTCCATACGCCCTCTGGCGCTACCAGTCTCATCTACTTGTGAGAAAGTAGCCCAAGGTAAGAACAAACCAGCAAAAGCTATGAGTACATACAACAAACCACGAGTCCAAATTCGAGGTAAGGCATTGAGCAATCCTTCAGTACCGTAGTGCAAATCTTGACTGTCATTTTCTGCATCTGTCTGCTCGTCAAACTCTACAGATTTCTCTTGTTGTGTGTAACTTTGATATTCATCTGGCTCATCTTGGGAAATTGGGGATGATCTATTGGGATTTGGCATAATTTTATTTCCGATAATAGTGGGGAGTAAGAATTTTAGATTTTGAATTGCCCAAATTTCAACTAACTTGAGCTAGTTGTTGTTGATTCAGATAGTAATAATGACCTTTTTTGGTGATTAATTCGTCGTGAGTACCGCTTTCTACCAAAACGCCTTGATCTAAAACCAAGATTAAGTCAGCGTTGCGGACTGTAGAGAGGCGATGGGCAATGATTACACTTGTGCGGCCTTTGAGAATTGTTTTGAGATTATTTTGAATAATTCGCTCTGATTCGGAATCTAGATGACTGGTGGCTTCATCAAACAGTAATAACCGAGGATTTCCGAGCAAAGCACGAGCGATCGCTAGGCGTTGGCGTTGTCCACCAGAGAGCATACCGCCGCCTTCACCAATTTGGGATTCGTAACCCATCGGGAGTTTTTGAATAAATTCATCGGCTCCGGCGTATTTTGCAGCTTGGATAATTTCATCTGAAGAAGCATCTGGATGAGCGATCGCAATGTTTTCGCGGATAGTCCCACCAAACAGAAAAGTATCTTGGTCTACAACACCGATTTGAGAACGCAGCGATCGTAAGGAAATACTCGTAATGTCACGACCATCAATCAGTACTTTGCCATCTGTCGGTGGGTATAAACCTAAAATCAACTTACTAAGAGTTGTTTTCCCCGAACCGCTGCGCCCTACCACAGCTACCATCTGTTCCGGCTGGATTTCAAAGTTAAGATTTTCTAGGACGTTAGTGTCACTTTCTGAGTGATAGCGAAAGGTTACGTTATGAAAGCGAATGTTACCGTGCAATTTACCCAACGACTTCCGGGGTTTAGTTTCTAAGTCTTCTTCTGGTTCTGCCTCCAAAACATCATTTATGCGTTCGGTGGAAATCACAATTTCCTGCAATTCATTCCACAGCATAGATAGCCGCTGGAAAGGACTCAAGACGTTACCCACCAACATATTGAAAGCAACTAATTGTCCAATAGTCAGTTCGCCATTAATTACTTGGGTCGCTCCGTACCACAACAATGCAGTATTCACAAAGGTTTGGATCACGCCACTGATAATTTGCAGGCGATTACCGATTATCTGAGCATTAAAGGCTTTTTTAACCAAATCATTTAACAGCTCCTCCCAGCGCCAGCGCACAGTCTGCTCAATTGCCAATGAGCGGACGGTACGAATTCCGCTGAGAGATTCAATGAGATAGCTTTGTTCTTTAGTGCCTGCATCAAAAATCTCTCTGGAGATGCGGCGCAAAATATTTGTGCTAGCCAGTGCCAGAATAAAAAATGGCGGTACAGTACACAGCACGAATAATGCCATCCGCCAGCTATAGGAGAACATCAAGGCCAGATAAACCACCAATGTCAGCATATCCAGCACAATGGAGAGTGTCTGACCAGTCAGGAAGTGCTGAATTTTCTGGTTTTCTTGGATGCGCGAGACTATATCCCCAACGTAACGCGACTCGAAATAAGCAAGGGGCAAGCGGAAGGTATGTTTAATAAAACCTACGAGTAGGGCGATGCTAATGCGGTTAGCAGTATGAAATAGAAGATATTGTCGTACAGCGTTCACAGCGACACCAAACAATCCAAAAACAATCATCCCGAAACCAATGGCGTTTAAGGTTGTAACGCTACGTTGCACAAGCACTCTGTCGAGCAATAACTGGGTAAATACTGGCGTTACCAGTCCGAATAATTGGATTAATACCGAAGCTATAAAGATTTCTAGTAGTGTCCGATAGTGAGGTTTGATTAACTCAAAAAACTTCCAGAAGCTTGTACTTTCGCTTTTACTATCTTTTAATAGGGCTGTAGGTTGCAGTAACAATGCATAACCACTCCAACCTGCTTGAAATTCAGCTTTTGTCAGGCTGCGTTGGCCAAGAGCCGGGTCACATACAATCACCCGCTTTTTTGTGATTTCGTAGACAACGATGAAATGTTTGCCTTCCCAATGGACAATTGCAGGTAAAGGTTGTTCTGCCAATTTATTAAGAGTAGCTTTCACCGGACGGGTGGCAAAACCCAGGTTTTCTGCTGTTGCTGCCATAGCCTTCAGAGATGCACCACTGCGGGTGATGTTGGTCATATCCCGCAGACGATTGATACTAAAATGCTTGCCCCAATAGTTACCAATCATCACCAAGCAAGCAGAACCGCAATCGGCTGCGCTTTGTTGAGCATAGAAGGGATAGTTCTTGGTGAGGCGTTTCCACCAATGCCCTACTTGCACCTTTGGACTGGGAAAGTAAAAACGTGATTTTTTTGGCTGTTCTTGTGACTGCTTCTCTTTTTGGGGAAAAGGAATGATTTTAGCTTTTACAGATTGGGAAGGTTTTTCTCTACTCCCCACTCCCCACTCCTCACTTCTCACTTCCCCACTCCCCACTCCCCACTCCCCTAATTCCGGCAAGTATTCTAGTGCTGTTTGCCTATCGTCATTTTTCAGAATGTAAGCAATTGTTGGTTGCGTTGCTTGCCAATCACCTTGTTTCGGTTGGACAAAGATTGTGCCTGGTGTTAAAGAATTACCCTCAGAATGCCGCAGTTTGCCTGTGTACAATAGCCACAACTGAGAATCTTGGGATATTTGTGGAGTTACAAAGCCAGTTTCAAGCTGATGCCGCTCAAACAGAGACAAGGCTTTGAGCATTCCTGGAACTTGTGATGTGTGGCACGGAAATTGGGAAATTTGGCGACATAACAACAGCAAATCCCAAAGTTCTGCACGGGCAAAAAGGCGATCGCCAATGCTAGGATACTTCTCTATCAATGTTTGCAATACGTCTTGCGGAAAATACCCAAGTTTTAAGCTTGTCGAAGCTCTGACTACGTAAGGACTAAAGTTAGCTTTGGGAAACAAAGTCAACTCGCCGAAAAAAGACCATGCACCAAAGGTAGTAATTAAATTTTCAGAGCTATCTAACAGTCGGACTTTACCTGTCAGGATCATGTAGATGCCAGGATTCGTCTGTGCAGATTGCCAGAACTGCTTTGCTACTGGTGGCTCCATAATCTCCATTGCTGCCAGAAAGTTTTGTAATTCTTTTTCTGAAAGCTTTACACCTAATGCTTGCAAGAATCTTTCACCTATATATTGCTCAGAAATCACTTCTGGCATTTTCTAACCTCCAAGACGAAATTTAGTTGTCGCTCTGAATCAGATTCCAAAATTGATTACAAAACTTAATTAAAAAGTTGTTTGAATACCGTATTTTCACTGAAGAAATTCTCAGTTTCCTTAGAGTAAAGTTAAGTTGTAGGCAAAGAGGATGGTCAAAAACACCTTTGATGTAAACAAAGATGTTTTTTGACAATCACTCATCTGAATGCCAAGATTTTGAACTAAATGTTTGCCTAGCAACTAATACCGCTTCTTTATGACACGCTACGCATAGCTTGCTTTTGCGTTCCTTTTGCGTTCCCGTGGCATTTTGAAGGAAAGAGTATGCGGAATTTAAAATTTCGGATTGAAAAGTTTACTAGATAGGGCTAGCTAATTCTACGAACCTTGATAGTGATCGCCTAGCTTTAGGGAGTAATAGAGCATCTGACTCACTAACGCTATAGCAACTTTTCGCAAAAACAAAAATTCAAAATGCTTAGGAAGTAAGCATTTTCACCAATTTTGAATAGAAGCTTTATTTCCGCTTATGAGGAAAATATCCTGAATGAAAATTAGCTTTCCTGCTCTTTAATGAAGATGTAAGGCTGAAAAAGCCTTAAAACACTAATTTCAGACATTCCTGGCTTTTTGACAGCCTTGTCGTTAATCAAATGGTGTGACATAATTGTTTCTTATTGCATTGAGTTGTAAATTATGGGCGAACGCGATCCATAACAGTTGTGTGATCAAAGCCTGACAGCAAAAAGACCACAACTGCGCTACTTGATTAACCATATAAGGTTAATCAGAGGTTTACATAATGTGCATTAAAACCCGGTGTTGTTACCCTAGAATTTCGCGATTCTGGGGTATGACCTCCGGGGTAGCCTCAATCTCAAGCGGTTGACCTCCAGCATTCAAAAGCTTGCTTCGGGCGGGCTACAGTCAAGAGACAGAAATATTATAAAGCACATTACATATTTTGGAGATTTTACTAATCAAAGAAAATCTCAGTTAAAAACTATTGCTTGAGTTTGATTGCAAGATAATAGACTCAATCCTTTACGAACTCCGTCTAGTATCTTTAAGGGAGTGTTCAAAAGCAAATAATACGCTTTTTACTGTACCTCATATAGTGAAATGAGCGCAAGTGGTTAAGAGAATTTTGCGAGAATTACACTTACATAAATAGCTTACACTATCAACTTAAAGTTTGAATAAATTATGCTTTTTTTAACGTAATTATTTAAAAATTAACATATAGCTAATTCTTCACGAAAAAAATATATTTGGCGGTTATTGATACATTAAATCTTCAAACAGCTAGGCGGTGCAGCCTGATGCAGAGCTTGAATCATCAACTCTACAAGAGAAACAGCAAAACTCTTAGAAAACGAAAGTTCTAAGAGCTATGCAACTTAGTATATTGGTTAACCAATATACTAAGTTGCTTAAATTAGCAGTGAGTTAAAACACGTTAAGCTTGTGATCAAGCACACATACTCAGCAATTCTAAATTTGGCTCACCAAGAGGGTGTTTGAAAAGTTTTTGGGGGTGAAATTTTATGCTAATCGCCTCACCATAATACGGATCATGGCAAGGTAAATAAACTCTTTTCCGTTCCCACTCCCTGAGACTGTCGTGAATTAAGAGCCAAGTTCCGTCTCTACGCCAATTGCGAAAATATGTATAGACCGTCTGCCACGCTGGAAAATCTCCTGGTAGCGACTCTCAAGTCCCAGCGTCGAAACATCTTGGAATTTATGACTCAAGC
>JBBSCU010000176.1:0-11718 GCA_038249935.1 Chroococcales cyanobacterium | reverse complement strand
TCTGCCTTTTTGAAACAATCTTGCTAATCTACTTACTGGGCTTTTAAACTCTTGCATTTACTTTGACTCTCTTCTACTTTCACGACAATATTATTGTATGAAATAATTTTGCCTTAAAACCAACAAAGTCAACAGCCTAGTTTGGGTCTCCACTCGCTGGAGAAACTAATTGAATGGAAACACAACGTTAGTTAAATTACTATCAGCGTAGAGGGGAGTAAAGTCTCCACTCGCTGGAGAAACTAATTGAATGGAAACCCAACCCCTCTCGCCGCCGCCGGTATCCTCCCCTTGTCTCCACTCGCTGGAGAAACTAATTGAATGGAAACCTAATCTCTCAGCGCCGTATAAATTATTTTCAGATTGTCTCCACTCGCTGGAGAAACTAATTGAATGGAAACCTATCGTGAGTTAGATTAGTACTACTAACTCTTGTAAAAAGTCTCCACTCGCTGGAGAAACTAATTGAATGGAAACCTAATTCGTCAGCAAGCCTCTGTTGTTTAGCAGCTTCGTCTCCACTCGCTGGAGAAACTAATTGAATGGAAACTTGCGATCGCTGGCAAGCTTCTTAAGTTCACGAATGCCAAGTCTCCACTCGCTGGAGAAACTAATTGAATGGAAACTATTTAACGTGGTTTAAGGGTAAGTGACGGTTGGGACTTGTTTGTCTCCACTCGCTGGAGAAACTAATTGAATGGAAACTCAAGAAACTTTTTGCGAGTATCGTAATCATCGTCGTCTCCACTCGCTGGAGAAACTAATTGAATGGAAACCTAGATAATGCGAAAGTTTGCCGCTTTCATATCAGGTCTCCACTCGCTGGAGAAACTAATTGAATGGAAACTGTGCCACGTCGCTCACACGCGGCCGCTGTTCCGCGCCGAAGTCTCCACTCGCTGGAGAAACTAATTGAATGGAAACATGAACTTGGGGAAGAGTACGGTGGTGTAGTAGGCTGGTGTCTCCACTCGCTGGAGAAACTAATTGAATGGAAACTTAGTAGACAGTCCGTGGTTGGTGATTGTGTTAACGGTCTCCACTCGCTGGAGAAACTAATTGAATGGAAACTCAGCGTTGGCTTGGTGTACGTCTGACCCTTTTGTATTACGTCTCCACTCGCTGGAGAAACTAATTGAATGGAAACGGCTTTTAGGTCATCATCGAAGCTGGAGTTATCTCCTAGTCTCCACTCGCTGGAGAAACTAATTGAATGGAAACTGAAGTAATGGAAGGAGAACGATCGCGCATTTGGGATCGTCTCCACTCGCTGGAGAAACTAATTGAATGGAAACCTGATGATCGCCTTCCTGGCCGGCGGTCACGTCCTGATCGAGGTCTCCACTCGCTGGAGAAACTAATTGAATGGAAACATCATCAATGGTTGTCAACAAATACTTGAAATCTGCACTCATGTCTCCACTCGCTGGAGAAACTAATTGAATGGAAACTATCGCGGCGATCGCTACCCCGGTGTCATTCGTGACAAGTTAAGATGAAATTAGTTTTGTCAATTCGTAATTATTCTTAAAAGTGAGTTTAAGACGAGGTATTAAATTTACCTTCGTACTGAGTTTTCAGCGCAAGAACAAATGATGCATTGAAAATTTAGCGATCGCATCCTTAAAAATCATGTTTCTTCACCCAAATTTTGACAATATTTTAAGTATTATTACTTATTGACAAAAGATTGATAAGCTTAACTTGTCAGCAATGCCCCGGTGTTTGGGCTCGTCGTGTCTCCACTCGTTGGAGAAACTTATAAAGAACTAAGTAGAAATAATTCAAATTGTCAATAAATTAAAAAAAAATATTTAACTAACTGCAAAATAACTTGCTCAAAGCCTTGTCAAAAGAGGATTAAGCCAAAAATTGTTACCAATCATCAATATTAATTTTTACTGGACGATTGCCAATATAAATTTATACAATCTAAAGCGACACTATCAAATAAAAAACCTGTGTCTGAAGCATACTGGCAAGCAAAAATCTGGGGATTACTTCATGATCCCGTGCTAAAAGCGCTACACAACAATACTGGACGTGGTGAAAATAGCTTCTGGCAACAACTAGAAGTCATGCAAAACTGGCGTGAGAACAACTGGAACCCAGAGATATCTCAAGGCAAAATCTTAAAACACATCCACCAAGCTGATTATATTGCCTCAGCCAGCGATCGCGGTGCTATTGGTAGCGTGACAGCAAGTATCAATTATGCCCAGAGTAATAACCGAGAACAAGGTCTAGAAATATCTCACTTGCTATCTGGGGAAAAACGTCATTTTAAAATAAAGCAGCATTGCGAAATGCTAGCGACAAACCGCAAAGATTACTTAACTTCAAAAGAACAAAAGTTACTAGAAGCTATACCAGTAGAGTTGAGAACAAATCCTGAAAAAATTAAGAGTTTGTTTTGGTGGCTGTGGCGTTGTTTACCAGCAGCGACTTGTCGAGAATTTGATGATGAATCTTTGATGCTGATGCCGGCTGAAACCCGCCTACCAGATAGTTCTATTTGGAGTCATGGTAGTATTACAGCAGCCTTAGCTGGCGCTTTAGCAGGCTATGATCTGACAACCGCAGACATTGAACGCTGTCCAGCCAACAAAACTTTATCTCATCCTTATTTAACCAGCTTCACCTTTACCCCTGTACAAGAACTCATCAAAGCTAGCCGCAAAATGCGAGACTTTTGGGCAGGTTCTTGGCTACTGCACTATCTCTCAGCTAAAGTATGTTGGCAACTTGCCAAAAAATACGGACCCGACTGCTTTCTTTATCCCAGTCTTTACCAACAACCATTAATTGATCATTGGCTATTAAATGAATCTATAAATGAATTTCCTGAATTTGAGAAATGGATAGAAAAACCTGAAGCTAATTCGCTTTTAACAGCGGGATTTCCGAACGTGTTGGTATTAGTGCTGCCAAAAGATAAAGTGCAAGCTGCCATGCAACTGGCCAAACAAACACTTTTACAAGAGTGGGCAAAAATTGGCGGTTTAGTTTTTGACGAATTACAAACTCAGCGTCATTGGATGCCAGATTTACAAGCAGACAGCAGCACTTGGAAAGGTTGGTTACAATCTCAATGGCAATTTTATTGGACAGCTTTACCCATAGGCACTGAAGGAAAACTTCTCAAAAATGCGGCTATTCCTAAAGAACGAGAGATAGAATTTTTAGATTGGCTAAATGCTCAAAATCAAGCTTACATAACCAACCAAAAGCAAAACCTATTTCAAGAAGATGAAATAACTTTTCTGCGGGAAGCATATCAACAACGTTGGGAAAAACAAAAACGAAAATTCAGCGTGAATGTTGGTTCTTGGTGGGCATCAATTTTTGACGCAAATCGATATGCTTTAGCAGCAGTCAAAAATGCTCGGAATTGGGAACTACCTACAGCTTTTGGACCGCGTTCGACTATTTCTGGTATTGGCCCAGTGGTGCATCCTGGTGACGATTGGATAACTGAAGGTGAAACTAAAAAATATTGGCAACAACGTGTAGGTTTCTTTGATGGCAAGGAAGAACTAAATGCTACAGAGACCGTTAAGCGATGTTTGCATAAAATTCTCCCGAAATTACTTGAACTCTCAGATGATAAAATTGCTGTTACTTATCCCGATTTGACATCAGGAGTTGCAGGTTATTTAAAAAACGCTGATTCAGAAGAATTAAAAACATTTAATCGAACTTGTGCAGCAGTGAAAAATTGGGTGGATGACCGAGGACATAAACTAGCTGTAATTCATGAAAAATGGGGTATACCTTGGATTGATCAACATAAAAATACTCAATTTAAACAATTTCATCCCCGATTACTAAATGTCGGGTGGCTAGTTGAAGATTTGGAAATAGCACCCGATTTAATTAATAATTATCGCCAAGATATTGCGAAAATTATTAATAAATCTTATCCCAGTAATAACCCTGCTGATTGGTATGTATTAGCGGCGGGTGATGGCGATGATATGAGTAAATGGTTGCAGGGTGAAAAACTAAAAGAATATCAAGATTATATTCCTTCACAATTATTAGAAAAATATCGAGATTATACTCCTTCGCAATTAAAGGAAGATAATTCAAAATTTATAGAAAGCTTTCAGAAATTTTTAGAAATCAAAAAACGCATGGGTCCATCAACACATAATGCCCTCAGTCGGGCTTTGTTAGATTTTTCTAATCAATTAGTACCTTATTTGACAGAACAGCGTTATGCTGGACGCTTGATTTATGCAGGTGGAGATGATGTTTTAGCCTACAGCAATCTTTGGGAATGGGATAACTGGTTATGGGATATCCGCCAATGTTTTCAAGGAAATGAAGATCCTCAAGATGAATTTGACAGTAAAGGCGATTATTGGACTGCTCTGGAGACACACCCCAAAATAGCCAAAAGACCATTATTCACGATGGGGAAGAATGCAACTATTAGCTTTGGTATCGTTATTGTCCATCATTCAGTACCACTAGCGATCGCACTAGAAAGTCTCTGGTCATCGGAAAAAAAAGCGAAGGAACATAAATCGGCTGATGGTACACTAAAAGACGCTGTACAAGTGCGGGTATTATACGGCAACGGTAACACCTTAAAATCCACTGCCAAATTTGATGTTTTCCATGAGTGGCAGAAATTAATTACAGCCAAAGAATTAGACAGTCCCATATTTGAACAAGCTGCGAGTTTGTGGAATCAACACCCAGCACCGAGTCAAGAAGCAATTTTACCTTGGACAAAAGCATTTTGCGATCGCCGTGATCAATTCCAAGGTGATGATACAGCTAAACAGCAAGCCAAACAACAATTTCAGCGAAATTTAGCTGATTTTCTCGAGGCTTTATTTCTGACTACCAAAGAAAAAGACTTAGACGATGAAATCCAAAACTGGTTAAAACTTGCAGCTTTTATCAAACGTAACCGTCACATCAAACTAGGAGGTGATAATTAATGTATTGGTATAAACTCACACCATTAGATATATTAATGTTAAGAGATGCCAAACCATTTTCACCACAAGAAAGGGCTTGGGCGGGTAGTATATTTCCTCCTAATGGTCATGCGATCGCAGGGGCATTGCGGGGACTATTAAGAGAGAAGAAAGACTTTAATATTGTGGGTCCCTTGCTCTGTTATGAAAACAAAGGAAACAGCTTATATCTTCCTCGTCCATTAGGGTTTGTGAAATCCACCCCTCTTGTTCCTTTAGTATGGGAAACTGCATCTCATTTACATAATGTTGTTTTACGTGATGAGACTCAACCTTGTCCTTTAGTTAAACCTGTCAACCCACTAAGGGAAGATGAGGAAGATGATTTGGAAAAATGCGAGGGTTCTGAAGCGAAATTTAGACAATATCTTCCATACTCAGTTGTCAAAACATATCTCCAAACCGGAAAGATCGAAAAAGATTATTGGCAAGTAATTTCTGGTAGTCATGAAGATCAACCTTGGACAATAGAGACGCGATCGCACAATACTATTGAACAAGGAACTAGACAAGTAAAAGAAGCTGATGGTTACTTTGTCGAAAATGCTATTCGTCTACATCAGCGTTGGAGTTTAGCAATAGGTATTGATCAGAAAATAGAAACACCTACTACAATCAGATTAGGAGGAGAAGGACACCGGACAATTATAGAATCTTGTCCTGAATTGGGTGAACAATGGCAAGAATTACACACGATATCAAATAGTAATTTTCAAGAGAGTGGTCAATCAATTGCTTATTTAATTACTCCAGGAGTATTTGAACGACCCCATATAACCAAAGACAATCAAAAGACATCTTTATGTCGTCCTTATCCTTGGGAATGGAAACTCAAAGATGGTAACTTTGTCACCATGGCCACAGAGAAACCAGTACCTATTAGTTGTCGGTTCCGAGAAAAAGTAGAGACGAATAAAAGTCTTCCCGCGCCGCAAGTTTTTGCTGCACCTCCTGGTACTTTGTATTACCTCAATCAACCGCAACTTTTATTTCAAGATGATGAACAAACGAAGGTAAATATTTGGAGAAAACTTGGTTATTCAGAATTACTGTGGATTAACTACAAACAAGAAGGTAATAATCATGATTAATTCTATTTACCTGTATCTTCTAGCTCCATTACACACAGGCGGTACAACCCAAGAAGGCAATTTACTGGGAATTGCCCGTGAATCTCATACTAATTTACCTTACATTCCTTCTAGTACAATTCGTGGTAAAGTTCGGTCAACTGTGACAGATAAAGATACCCAATATCAACTATTTGGTAATGAATTAAAAGATGGTAAACAATTAGAACAAGGTAATATTTGGATTGGTGATGCTTCTCTACTTTGGCTACCTGTACCTTCTTTAAGTCATAGTGTAGTTTGGATTAGTTGTCCTATGCTACTACAACGTTGGCAACGTTTACAACGTTTACAAGGTAGTAATTTAACTATACCTCCTATACCTCCCGAATATAGTTGTAACTTTGCTAATGGGAAATCTCCTCTTTACCTCAAAGATGCAATTATCAAAGCCGATCAATTAAAAGACTGGGATAAATGGGAGGAATTTATACCCAAATCATCAGCGAAAAGTTCTCTAAATCGTTTATTAGTTTTACCAGATAAACACTGCGCTACATTAATTCAAATGAGTTTATGGCGACAAGTAAAAATTAAACTCGATGAACACAAATCGGTAGACGGTGGTTTTCGTTATGAAGAAGCGATTCCCCCAGATACATTAATGTATTTACCTTGGGGAATCACATCTCAAGCTAATGGCACCTCCCAAAAATTATCTAAAGATTTTAAGGATTTATTAGCCGCTAATGAAATCTTACAAATTGGTGGACAAGAAAGTTTAGGACGAGGATTTGTCCAACAATGGATGTAAACATTTAGTAGTAAAGGAATTAATTAATATGACCTTTGACCCTAGAACAATTGCAACACCAATTTATGAAGCTTTAAATGAACTGCGTGCCCTACCCAATCAAGATGACACTCGTTTGAAGCAACAAAAAGGACAATCAGTTGAACTTTACACTTATCTTTCTACTTGGGGAATGATGCGACTAAAAGCTGAAGAAACAGCTTTGCCTGATAAGATGAAAGGTAAAAAGCAGGTGGTAGAAAAGTTTTTTAAATGTTTGCAAGAACTATCAGGAATAGCAAATTTAGCTAATGAACAAGGTTTAGTAACTTTAAAAGACCTTGATACAGATCAATATTTAGGTTTAACAGGATTGGGACTAGCTTTAGCACAAGAGTTTAGTTTTTGGGCTACTGCTATTTATTCAGATATTCAGGGAGACTCAAACTAATGGTATTTGATAGACCTCAACCTAATCAACCTAAAAGACCACAACCACCTGCAAAATCAGATATGAATAGACCCAGAAAAATAATTACTGTTGGTGTTGGTGGTAATTCCGGTGGTCATGGTGGCGGTAATCATGGTGGAAATGGCGGTAATCAGCCTCCTATACCCTCTCCTTGGTTAAATCCAGAAAATCCACCTCAACCACACCCAGAGGCGAGTTTTGTCGAATATCTGCGTTGGATGCGATCGCCTGATGCTGAATACAAAAATGAGACAAAAGTACAAATATTGCAAATAGCCCAAGAGGGGGCAAACTACTCAAAGCGATTAGAACACCTCACCAAACGCACAGAATTAATAGCTAAAAATAGTTTTAAAGTTCAATGTCCTTGGAGGATTCGAGTTGGGGGACACCGAGGACCAGAAAGTATTTTATTACCTGCTTTTGATGCTTTAGGTATGCCTTATATTCCCTCTAGTACCTTGCGAGGAATAGCTAGAACCCAAGCTATTCGAGAAATCATCACTCAACAGCAAATAGATTGGAAACAAGCAGAAAAACAAATTGCACCTTGGTTTGGTTCATTAGACACGAAAAATGAATGCGATCGCTCAGGTAAAGTAATATTTTTGGATGCTTACCCTCTACCTTTGCCCAATCAAAATATATTAGCTGTAGACATCGCTAATAATATTTGGAAATGGGACGGTAACACACCTCAATATAATCCAAATCCTAACCCATTTTTCAGTTTAGAAAAACCCATCTTTGTTATTGGCTTACGTTTAGCAAGTGGTTGTCAAGATCATCAAATATTAGAAAAAGTTAAACAGTGGCTAATTGCTGGACTACAAGCTGGTGTAGGTTCTCAAGTTAATACTGGTTATGGACAATTAAATCCCGCAGGTAAAGTTACTCATCAAAGTGAATTTTTCCGCGTTGAATTTATCTTACAAGGTCAGTTAATTCATGGACAGCAGAAGTTTAGAAATATTAATCAACCTTATAGAATAGATAACAATAGAAGGTTAAAATCAGATACAATCAATCATGCAGAAGTCCGTCCTGTTGCTTTTAAATCTATGCTACGTTATTGGTTTAGAACTTTTGCATTAGGAATTTTAGAAGCAACACAAGTTCAAACATGGGAAAATAAAATATTTGGAGGGATTAATCCTAGTAAAGAATATGGTTGGTTAATGGTCAGAGTTTTAGAAGGACGGATTACTCAAAAAGAAGCTCAAAATAAAAATGATGATCCTGGTGAACAAGAAGGAATTTTAACACTAAATTACTCATCAGAAATCACAAATGATAAAAAAGATAGTCTGAAAAAATTAGGTCAAAATTTGACTTGGTTAATGTTTAATTTAGGTGGTATTGGTCAAGGTGCAAGAAGACCTTGTTATTCTCGCCAAAATCGCCAATATGCTCCTTGGTGGCGTGGTTCTACTCTAATACCTGACAGCAAAGATTCATTTTGGAGATTACCAAAAACTCCTAAAGAGTTTCAGCAATTATTTAGACAAAAATTAGAAGATTTTTATCAAGCATTACAAGCGTTAGGTGCGAATTTAAATTATCGTCAGTTAAGAAATTGTGGTACACCCAGAAATAACCAATGGACAGAAGCCATTGATGCTAACTGTCGAATAATTGTCTGTTCTGGAGAAGAAGATTTTGATAAACCCTATGCGTTAGCAGTCCTCCATAGCGAAGATTTGAAATTTAATGGTAATTATGATGGTAATCTTTGTGGCAAAGTAGGTAGAGAAGTAAAACCTTCACCTATATGGATTGCAGATTTAGATAAATATCAAGTAGTAACAGTATTTGGTGCTAACGTAGACCCCCGGAAAAAATATTTAGAAACATTACATAATTCTCTTCAAATTTTCCCCTATGACAACAACAAATAACTTAAATTACCTCAATACTCTCATCATTACTGTTGGAACTCGCCAAATAGGTTGGCGTTGCAAAGATGACGTGATTCGTTCCTTTGGTGCAGATACTTAGGGTGTGTTAGCGACAGCGTAATGCACCATTGTCAATGGTTTAGTGCGTTACGCGAAACGCTAACGCACCCTAGAAATACTAACTAAATACTAAAAAATATAACTTGATTAAATGTCTATGAAATCAGTTTTAATTGCGACAATTGGCACTAGAGATTTAATGCTTCAAATTGCCTCTGGTGATTGGTACAATGTTGGTGACGACCGGATGCAAAATGGAGATATTCTTGGCGAACAGGCAGAAGTAATTTCTGATTCGGGGTTATATAATATTTCATTTAGGGATTTAACTAAATACTTATTTGATAATATTCAAACCTATATAGAACGTATCCAACCACCAATTATAGGTAAAATTTTTAATGAGAGAGCATCGGAAATTGAAAAAGTATATTTAATTGCCACTGACCAAAAAGAAGAAGTCAAACAACGAGAGAAAGATACATTCTATGCATCTGCAATAATCCAACATTGGATTATTCATAACTTTAGTCATCTTAATAATGAGAATGTTAGCATTATCCCTCTAGGTCAAGATGGAACTGATCCCTCCAATTTTGAGCAGATGTTTAACTGGTGGCGACAAACTTGGAGAAATAAAATCGACATCCAAATTCAACCTAAGCAACCTATTTGGGTATGTCTGAAAGGAGGAGTAGGTCAAACTTCAGAAGCAGCAAGGGTTTCGGGACTCAGTTTCTATGGCGATCGCATTCAGTTTTTTGAATTTAAGCAGAATACTTCAGATAATCGTATTGGCATACCCTCCGATTATAGCGGTCCGTTTTTAGGTACTAACTATCTTTGGGACAGAACTCAACAACAGGCTTTAAAATTATTAGCAAGTTATGATTATGCTGAAACTTATGATTTACTACAACCTTATTTTCAGCAATCACCTTCCCATTTTGGAGCAGTACAAAAGCTATTAGAGGCTGGAAAACTTTGGAATCAGGGACAGTTTCAAAGATTTTTGAATCTTGCTAGAAGTTCTACAACAATAGCCAATGTACAAGGAAGATTATGGATGGCTTATGAGCAAGCCTATTTAGGTGTAATTCGTCTTGAGCAAATGAATACCACAGAAGCAATGCTACACAGCTATCGGGCTATTGAGGGTCTATTATATTGGTGGGCTGTTGATTCTTTTCCTGATTATATTCAAGAAACAGAAAGAGGATATCTATTAATTAAAGATTCTATCTTATCACAATATCCATCTTTAAAAAGTAGTTTCGATAAACAAGAAGTTTCTCTAGAAGGGTGGCTACTAAAAGATTTGCTAAATGCTGCTATTCCCAGCACAGTAAACAGTATTGATTTTCAAGCATTTTGGGGATCAGCAAAGAAGGCAAGAAATTATTTTTCTCATCGTTTAGGTGGTTTAGAAAAAAAAGAGGTTTTTCATGCTTGGGGTAAGGATATAACTGAGTCACAACAATGGCAAAAGAGGATTCTAACCTGCATTAATTTAGTAACAGGAAAATCTTTTAAAACTCTATCACAAGCTAGTATTTTTGCTCAACTTCATGAGCAGATTATGGAAGCAATCGCTAAACATGAAATCCAAACTTAATTTAAAAGTTAGGCAAATGTTCGCATTATGACATTAGGTTTTATTACTCTTGCTTCGAGTAGTTGTTTATATTCGGGATATAGAGCAATTTGCGTGATTACGCTCTGCGCTTATTCAACTAACTGGTGGAGAAGTGGATTAGACCTTTCGATGCCGAGTAGTGAAGATAAATCCTCAACTTTAACCTGTGACCAACAAGTTTAAAATCCCTGTCCCGTGTTCTGCACTTGCACGAGTTCTCTATCCAGCAGTGTTTGAATAACTGATCAGAAAATTGAAATTGAAGCCGATGCAGAGGCACACAACCACCGCAAAACAATTCGCAATTCGCAATTCGCAGTAGAGCCTCCGGCACGCTCCGCGAACGCAATTATGGACAAAACTGGAAATTTATTCATTCAGGGATACAAGCTCCTTATTTCAATTCTGAAAAACAAAACAGTTAGTATCAATATTCAGAGCAAGCGTATTTATGCCTAATCTTTTAATTGCGAATTGCGAATTGCGAATTGGAAATGGTTTGCTCTACGCTCAAAGCTGCGATCAACCGTCTTAGGCATTCGCTGCTCCTCCAGTTACTACGGCTAACTGTTGTTGCAGAATGGAGATTTGCTGTTGATAAAACTCAATCTCTGCCGTAATTTCTGAGAGTAATTCCTGTGGGGTAAGTGGTTTTATTTGATTTTCTTGAAAGTGAAACAATTCATCAGAGTTTCTATGTGACATCATGGCATAACTCCAACCAAAACAATTCGCTATTCGCTATTCGCAATTCGCAGTTTAGGACTTCCATTTAAAAAATATTCCATTGCTTTT
>JBBSCU010000175.1:0-11760 GCA_038249935.1 Chroococcales cyanobacterium | reverse complement strand
GGTACAGACTTTTCCTGATGAATAAGTCAACTAACCTGTTTAATCTGAGATATTGCACTAGTCTGAACAACCGCCTAGTAATTTATTACTAGGCTAATAAGTTAAAGTCCTCTAAAGACGATTAGTAAACGCTTTTAGTCTACTTAAGTGGACTTGGGCTATAAGAGCAAATGGCACTTCAAGTGCAAGGCGGGCTAGTTAGCTCAACGAGAATGCTACAAGATTTCAGTTCGATGCCACTTGTAAAACTGGCACAAAAATTATGCCAGTTTCTACTTACTAAAATTGGTCTTGGCTTGCCTTTTGGAGTCCAGTTATCAAACTGGACTTACTATTGATACCAGTAAACCTACCAATTAATACAATCACTATTAAATCACCCAGATTAAAGGTAGGAAATATGCAAACAATTGGTACTCAAAAAGACAGTCCAGCTTGGGTTATTCAAACTTGGGCAGCTTTTGTAATTTCTATTTCTATGACCACTTTCGGTATTGTAAACTTGCCTGTGAATAGCTGGGTGAAAGGCTTTATGGGCATGGGTTTAGTTTTTTCTGTTGGCTCAACTTTTACTTTGGCGAAAACTACTAGAGATTTGCACGAAAATAGAAGATTAACCGCTAGGTTAGACGAGGCGAAAGTAGAAAAATTACTTTCACAACACGATCCTCTAAATTTAAAATGAAGGTAGTCATACCGATTTTGGATTAAAAGGCTTTACTAAAAAGCCGTTTTAGGAATATCAAACAATACTACTTTTTCCAATTTGATGTGATTTATACATCAGAAATTAACTGTATAACCAAAAACAAAAGGACTGGATATACCAGTCCTTTGTTATGTTAATTTAAGGTTTTTATCTTAATAAACGGATTTTTTGGTTTTTAACTTTTGCTTTTTACGCCGACGTTCGCTAGCAGTGACTGCCTGTTCTACCGGATAACCCACTAGAGGAATTACCTGATATTTGCGCTCTTCTTCTAACTTTTTCAGTTCAGTGTAATCAAGCCAGTGGATGCAATCAACCGGACAAGTGTCAATTGCTTCTTGGATAATTTCCTCAGCGTCCCCATCTTGGCGAACTACGCGCGATCGCCCATAATCTGGTTCAATGTAAAAGGTATTACGCGCAACATGAGCGCAATGCTTACAACCAATACAGGTGATTTCGTCAACGTAGACACCATTTTGACGCAACATACCGCCCAATTCCGGTTCTAAACCAGAACGTTCTGGGGCATCCCGTAAAAAACCCCCTAATTCTGGTTCAAAACCGGAACGGTTCACTTCTTCTTCTTCCGGCGACGGCAGAAAATCAGCCATTACGCACTCCAGCGCTGTACTACTAGGCGAATTGAACCATCTTCATTTTTTTGTTGTTCAGCAACTTGAAAGCCAACACGAGCGGTTTCTTTCACAACTGTTTGGTAAGCATAACGCTGTGTTACTTGGCGCAAGAATCCGTCTACAGACAAATTTTGCTGCCAATATTGCAAGTCAGCCACCAGTTCATATTCCTTGCCATTCCATCTAAAGCCGATGTCGTAGCCATTTTCCTGTTCAATAGTAACTTCGGCAGGATGGGTTTGACCGCGATAACCACGTACCTCCTGTGTCCCTGGTTTCCAGTCTACGCCTAATTCAGTCAAAGCATCTTTCAAAGAATCAAGGTTACGGATTTGAGTCTTAATTTGGCTAAAGTGTGACATGATGGTTATGAATTAATGACATTAAACTACTGTGAAAACTTACCAATTGCTGTAAGTGCTTTGCGTATTCGCCACATTCGATTGCTGCACCTTAGCGGCGAAGAATTCTGAGGTTGGCTCATGATTAAGTACTTGCCCCAACTGTGCTTCTATTGCTGCTGTAACCTCAGCGCAAGACGCACCTACGATGCCAGTGACTTTTTCTTGTACCCGACCGTCTGGATAAATTATGAACTCTAATGTCTCCATGCTCTTGGGCAACCACGATAGTTGAATTGTACTGCCTTAGCACCAGGCTATAAATATAGCCATAGGAACATTTTTACTTTAGATACAAACTTGGCATTTGCTAAATAATGTTCCACTTTTTAAGATATATATCTCAGAATCTTTACAAAAATTATTACTATACAAGCAAATACATCAGTGTTTAATTAGTATCTCTTAACTTTATCGATTAGTCAAGGTAACAACTGAGCTTGCTAAATAAGGGGTAAAAGTCCTAAACATAATCATTAGAGCTAGTATAGCCAGCAAGATGAGTTACAAAAAGATAAAGTTTTTCAATAAATTTTATCCTTACCATTAGATTTACTTTATTCTTTTAAGGTTTTCAAGAGCGCAGTATCAGATTACAGCAAGATAGTGGGGTACACGTAGGTATTGTATTAGTTTGGGACAAAATTGACTCACTTTTAACTTGTTACGAATGCACTGATGTACATGAAAAAACGCGAGTGATTGTAATTTTTATCAGGTCAAATGAAATTGATCTAGCTTCTCAAGGGATTAAAGAAGCGCAGGCTGTGATTTTGCGATCGCATCTAGCAACTTTTGCAGATGACTGGGATAGCTTGGAAATAAGTATTTATGACAACTATGACGGAGCAAAACAAATCTTTAAGCGAGGTGATGTTGTTCTGGTACTATTTCCAAATTCTAGCCTGACTACTGCCAAAACACGACCTGCTCTGATTGTGCAAACTACGAATTAAGAATTAGTATCATTGGTTATACCAGGTTTTTCGCCACTGCTGCATTTGCTTAATCTCTGTATTTTGTGCCTTGATAATTTCTTGAGATAATTGCTTGATTTCAGGGCGCTTAGACTTACTTAAGGCATCCTGTGCCATTGTTACAGCCCCTTCATGGTGAGGAATCATTGCATTGATAAAGCGTAAATCAAACTCAGCATCAGCTGCACCTAAGTTTTGACTCATCATCATAGTTTTCATTTGGTCAGATGACATCTCCATCATCTGACCCATTTTACTGTCATAAGCCATTGGTTTATTTCCCGCATTGGGATACCAAGCTTGTCGCCACTGCTTCATCTGAGTGATTTCTTGGTTTTGCGATTTGATGATATCGTCTGCTAGTTTTTTGATTTCAGGACGTTTTGATTTCTGCTGCGCTTCTTTCGCCATTTCCACAGCCCCTTGATGGTGCGGTGTCATCCCGTCAAGAAAGCGTAAATCAAAATTAGCATCGGCTGGGCCTAAATTCATTGCCATACTGTGATTCATACCACCACCGTGGTTCATCATCTGCTGCTTGTCGTTACTATTGGTGGCGGTTGCGTTTGGGGCTTGGCTTTGGTTTTGGGGAGCAGTATTAGTACAGGCTGTGATCAACCCACCGGCTGAGGCGATCGCACTAAAAGTTAACGCCAAAAAGCCATTCTTCACAGATAGCAGTTGCATAAGTCTCACCTAACAGTTTCCTAATTCTATATTTACTTCCTAGCTTTGCAGTCAGAAATGAAATTAGGATGAAATTCAAAGATCCCCGACTTCTTTGAGAAGTCGGGGATCTGATTTTCATTTCTTACTCAAAAGTGCATAAGCTTCATTAACTAAGTGCATTTTCTCTTGAGCTTGTTTTAGCAGTTGCCGCTTCCCAACAAATAAATCTGGATGCCATTTTTTTACTAAAGTTCGATAAGCTTGCTTTACCTCTGCCAAAGAAGCATTTGCTTGCAATCCTAAAGTGCTGTAGGCGCGAGTAATTTTATCTTTTTCCGTCTGGGTTTTTGGTTGTTTGGGTGCTTCGTTGTTTTGAGTTGTATTTTGCTGTTTGCCAGTTTTAGAACCAGGCGATGTCTGACGACAAGCCTTAGAGCTACGCATTTCTGTTTTCATACGCGCTATTTCCTCATTGAGTTCCCAATCACGAAATTTCGCCTCTACCTCTTCTGGACGTGGAGAAGGAGAAGCTTTTGGCAAAGGTGGTGGAGAAACAGATTCTATCCTTGTCCCAGTATTCTTAGCAGTATCTTTTTGTGAGTAAGTTTTAACTCTCTCTGGTTGTGGCGAATATTTTCTATTTGTGTTTCTGTCTTTTGGTGTTTCTTGATAGAATTGATGATTTGAAGGGATTTTGAGTTTTTCTAACTCTCGTAGCAACTGATTAAAACCATTTTGTAATTGCTGCAAACTTTCACGTTTATTAGTAATTTCTAGCGGTTCTTGACTGAATTCAAAGCAAATTACTTTTCCGGCTTTTTGTTCATATTCAGCCAAAATTAATAACCCTTGACTGCTAAAGCGAGAGAAATAATCTTCAATTGAAATTATACAAAGTTTAGCAACTTCCTGATGATAAGATCCCTTTGCTGATTGTTCGTCTTGTTTTTGGATATTCTTGTTTAGCAAATAAGAAATACTTCCAACTACAGCAGCACCTACCGGGCCACCCAACAACCAACCAATACCACCACCAACAGCGATGGAACCAGGTTCACTAAAATCATCAGTATTGCTTGGCTTTGAGGGTAATGTTACTTGTGGTTCGCTAGGAAAGGGAATTAATAAATCTTGTGGTCGTTCTTCTTGAAAAAATTCATAAGCTTGATAAAGCCATTTCACCACAGCAAATTGCAATTGGGTCAGGTCTTTTTTAAGATTATTTATCTGCCAAGATTTAAAGTTATTTTCTGCCAATGCAACTGCCGCATCAGCTTGATATTTTGTAAGTAGCTTGGGTAATGCTAGCCAATCGCGTAACTCTCCCACGCTAGTAGCAAAGCCTTTATAAATTAAATTGGCTGCTTTTTGTTTAATTTCAATTTTAGTATTTTGTTTATCATTAAAAGATTTTATTTCAATAGCAATCGGGTCAATTTTAGCTTTTAATGAGTGCTGAATTTGAGAAGCGATCGCTTGCACTTTTGGCAAACGCACATTACCACGATTTGGTTGCAAAATCCCCACAATATTTTGCAAAGCTGTTTCAAAAGCCGCTAACCCGCTACTATTAGCAGCAGCAACATCGCCTTTTAATCTGGCTCTTAAAGCAGGTAAAGCATCAACGCGATATAAATTACTAAAACCTGGGGGCAATTCGGCTCGAAAGCTTTCCGCAACAAACACCAGACGATTTTGAACTTGTTTTTGCTCATCGGGTTCGAGTAAGTTAATAAAATTGGCAACAAATATAACTGTTTTAATGCCGCGATCTAATAGCCAATCTCGTAAATTTTCTCGTTCACCCAAAGTCATTAATTTACGTGCATCTAATAATTGAATAACTAAATCTGCACTTAAAAGTTTTTCTCGGACTAAATTATCTTGTTCATCTCGATCATTTGTTCCCGGTAAATCGAGCAATTCTATCCCGGTTTCTAAGAAGGGATGTGGACAAAAAACTTCTACAGATGCTACATCTTTTCGCATCTGCCTATTGCCATCAAGAATTGCAAATTGCTGTAAAACTTCTGTACCACTACGATAGATTTCTGTACCATTTACCAACATAATGCGAGTTCGCACATCAGAGCCATACTTAACAGTAATTGCTGCGCCTGTGGTGGGAATTAAATCAATTGGTAAGGTACGATTCCCTAATATGGCATTCAATAGGGTAGACTTACCATGATTAAAAGGTCCAAATACCGCAATGCGAAATCTAGGATTAACCAGATGATTGGAAATGGTAATTATATCTTGATGCAGTTGCGATTCGCGTTCTAAATTCAGTAACGCAGATGCAAATTTTAGAGAATCTGCTAAATCCTTATAAACTTCATACTGTTGTTGCATAGTTCCTCGTTCCCAGGCTTGGTAATGCAAATCATTGGGGCTACCGCCTTACTTCATTTATTGGAGGCGGAGCCTCCGGGTATACATTCCCAGCTAGAAGCTGGGAACGAGAGTAATGATAAATATCAGCTATAGTAAGCTAATAAATTGCTATACGCTGCCTCAATTTTTTGCAACTGAGCTATTACATCTTCCTGTAAGGTTTTTAAACGTTTGAACTCACTCTCACGATTAATTTCGCGGGTTTCTTTCTGCTTGAGTAGATTATCTAATTCAGATTTGCGCGATACAATATCATCGTTAATCCGCTTACTCACTTCTCTTTCATAAGAATCAAAACACTCTTTCACTGCATTATATACAACCTGAGATTGCTCATTTGCTACTCGGGGTAGGTATTTAACTAACTCTTTTTTAGCGGTTTTAACTAACTCTTTCCGCGCTTGATCTGCTTGCAAAAATCCTACTCCCAAACCTAGCACTGCAAACCCAATTGGCCCAAGAAAAATACCTGTCACTGCTGTAATTATCCCGCCAACGCCAATTACGGTGAAGTAGTTTAATAAGATATTTTTCCAATCAAACCCAGCGCCAGCTAGTGCGAAACCAGCAAGATTTCCTCTAGACAAAGATAACAATCCCATTGCCCATTTTGCCCATCCGGGAGAGTTATCTTCTTCAGCAGTGGTAGTCGTATTTACTTTAACGTTTTGTCCGGTGAGCTTTTCTGTGATTTGGTCTGTGACTTGACTATAAGATGCGCCATATTGTGCAGCACTGCGAGAAAGTTCTCTAAAAGCAGCATTGATATCCTTTTCAGCAGTTAATGTCCAAGCAGCAGATTTGTCGCTGATATATTGCTCAAAGGCTTTTTGCAGTGCGGTGTTAAATGCTTCTCGTTTACCACTACTAAGAAAATCAAACAGATTTAATTCTGGCTGATAGCGTAAGAAATCGTTTTCAAAGGTATTACCTAAGTTTAAAACGTAGCTGCGAAAAGACTCGGAAATCGTTCTTGCTTGAGTGTCTCTGGTATTGATAATTTCTTTTTGGAATTCATCTCGAATACCTGTGAGTTTGTTAAACTCCGGTTCAACTGAATCAATTCGTTTTTTTAATTCATCTACATCTTGATCAAGTAATGGTATGCGTCTTGCAACGGCTTCGCGGGTATGATTGCAAGCAAGTCTTGCTAAAGTTCTAACTTGACGGAGTTCTGCGATCGCACGTTCTCTGGTAAGAAAAGTATTAAGCGAACCCATAAACTTAGGAAAGCCAGTTCCCTCTAAATCAGCTTGAGGATTTTTCAACCGTCGTCTGAGTGCTTGAATTGACGAAAGCTCGAACACACGTTCGTCATAAATATCCTGACCCTCCACAGAGCAATATTCTGCTAAATTCGCTTTAAATACTTGCCGTAATCTGTTCTCAGATGCTTCTAATTCTTCTACATCGTCAGGATCAATCAATGATTCTCGCACCTGATCCCAAGCATTAACTAAGAAGAAGACTGTCAATCCTCGACCTTTAATATAATTTTCTAGATAGCGACGCTCACCTAATGTACAAGGTTGAGAAGCCCTCATTACAAACAAAATTGCGTGGCAGTTATTTATATAACCTAAAGATAATTCGTTTCGCGCTTCTGTATCATTCAATCCTGGACTATCGACAATTTCAATTCCCTTTTCTAGTAACGTTAAGGGATACTCAACTACTGCATAATCAACATCTGGAAAGGCTTGTTTTTTCTCCTGTTCTAGTTTTTTGGCTTCAGTCGGATCAATGGTATATTTATATTTAAAGTTCTGAAAATCTAGCTGTTGTGGACTTTTACCATCATTAAAATGAATGGTAACTTTCTTTTCTGCCCCATAGCGTAAAACTGTTAACACTGCGGTACAAGGGTTAACATCACTCGGTAATAAGTTTTCACCAATTAAGGCATTAAGAAACGTACTTTTCCCGCGTTTCATATCGCCCAATACCAAAAGGCGAAATACACCTTGACGGAGGTTTTTACTGGCTATTGTAATATCTTCAATATCTTGTTCTAAACTGAGTTTTCCTGATGAAGAGTCTCCAGCTAACTCAGCTTTATTAATGGTTTCGGCTAGTTTGCTCAAACACACAGAAATCTCTGATCGCACTTGAGCAACACGCTCTAAATCTTGGATAAATCTGTCAGTTGCTACCTGATCACTCATAATAGTTACACCTTTATTAAAGATTGGTTTTTTTGGATTCAAAAAATAATTTGTAAGACATCCAGCCCAGTGCAGCAATAATAATAAATCCAGCCACCACGGAGGCTATCTTCGCTGCAACCAGTGTTACCACACCAAGGGCAAACAGCTTTCCACCAAGGATAACTTTTTTCATCCAAGGTTTCTGGGAATCTTCCGGCTGATGCTTCACAGTTTGATGAAAAGCCGCATCGGTAGCTTGGATGTTAGCTTCCATTTCCCGGAGACGCAATTCAACTTCTCGCTCTCTGAGTATACGTTCCCGGTGTTCAAGTTCTTTTTGGCAATCGCTTTCAGATGTCATTGGTGTCTATCCCGTCTAAGACAATGAAAAGATGTCAGCATTTACTAGTTATTCATGCAGTATAGTAACTTACACTGATACTTTTTAACCCCAGTAAAATTACTACTTTCCTCTTCATTGCTTGCTAAATTTCAAATAAAAGTTAGCCACCTACCATCAAATGCAGCCGTTATCAATAAACCAATTACCTAAATTTGCGAAAAGTTCATGGGTATAATTGGTTAATCGCTAAATCTGTTTTTCAATTTGAGCCATAGCTTTTTTTGTAAGCTTTACCCTATTCTGATAGTTATTGTTTAAAAATCCCCTTTGTAAATCTTTTAAAGGGGTATAATTTCATATTTACAATAATTAACATCAAAAAAAATTCTAGTTTGTAGTGAGCGATTTATCGCTTCTTCAGATTTATAAGGAGTAAAGTCCTGACTACAAACTTTAGTTTATTTATGCCTAGCAAGAAGTTGCAGTTAAATTTTAAGCCAGAGCTACTGCTGGTTGCTGCCAGCGTCCCATCGCCTTACCAATTACTGCTAATTCTTGCATTAAGTTGTCGAAACGGTCTGGTGTCAGAGATTGGGGACCATCAGATAAGGCTTTGGCAGGGTTGGGGTGAACCTCTATCATCAGGGAATCTGTACCAGCTGCGATCGCAGCCATTGCCATTGAAGGCACAAATTCAGACCAACCTGTGCCGTGGCTGGGGTCAATCATGATTGGCAAGTGAGTCAGCTTTCGCAACACTGGTACTACTGATAAATCCAGCGTATTTCGAGTATGTTGGCGGTCAAAGGTGCGTATTCCCCGCTCACACAAGATTACATTGGGATTGCCAGCTGCCAGAATATACTCAGCTGCCATCAACCAGTCTTCAATTGTAGCCGCCATTCCCCGCTTCAAGAGAACTGGTTTCGACTGCGCCCCCACTTTTTTGAGCAAGGAAAAATTCTGCATATTTCTTGCCCCCACCTGGATAACATCAGCAATTTCAGCAATTTTATCGAGATCAGCAGTATCCATGACTTCTGTAATAATACCTAGTCCGCTGACTTCCCGCGCTTTTGCTAACAAATCCAAAGCACTCTCGCCGTGTCCTTGGAAAGCGTAAGGTGAAGTTCGGGGTTTGTATGCCCCTCCGCGCAAAAACTTGGCTCCAGCCGTCTTGACGCGCCGCGCTGTCTCCACAATCATTTCTTCATTCTCTACGGAGCAGGGACCTGCAACAATTACCAAAGGGTGATGTTCACTAAATACCACTGCTCCATTTGGAGTATTAACTACAACTTCCGAAGCTTCGCCGTGGCGGTACTGGCGGCTAGCCCGTTTGTAAGGCTGCTCTACTCGCAACACCTGCTCAATCCAGGGGCTAACTTCCTGGATTTGTAGTGGATCTAAGTTGGCGGTTTCACCTACTAGACCTATAACTACTTTGTGTTGACCAACAATTTTTTCTGGAGTTAGCCCCCAGGTAGTTAGTTCCTCATTAATACGGGTTATTTCTGCCTCCGGGGAACCACTTTTCATTACTATAATCATGTAAAATTTTCTGTAAATGGGCGTAACTTTATTGTTGCCTATTTGCTTAATTACGAATAGTTAAAAACGAAATTTATTTACAAAATAATAAGGACAAAATCTACCACTCAGTAGTTTTACTAGTAAATAACTGGATATGGGTATGAAAAGAGTTATAGTGGTTCCCATTCAGATGCGGTACAACGTTATATCACAAGGTGTAGGGGCACGGCATGCCGTGCCCCTACGGGTGTACTGCTATATATGATTTTAATTATCAATGTTGAAGTTTTGAAGAATAATTCAGAATGAAATTAGTGAGGGATTCGGACTTGCCACTAATTTATTCTGAATTCTGACTCCTGAATTCTTTCTTAATAAAATTTACCCAATACCGCAGTTATCTGATATCTGAGCGCTGTTAATTATGAGTTTTTTTGCCGAGTTTCGCGCCAAACTGCTACCATTCGTCCCCAATTGGTGCTGAACTCACCCAAACCCAGCAGACTTCCGACTCTTTCTTCATCCCAAGAGGCAGAGAGAACGCCATAAGTTATTCCTAAGACCCCCAAACCAAATAATCCCATGTTCATCAATAACACGACGATGGGAGGTAGTTGGATGTCAGAGTAGATGGCAAGCAGATAGCTGACAACTAGGCTAGTAATACCCAGAGCTGTTGGTACACCACAGAACCCAGCTACTCGTCGGAGCATCCGCTGGCTGACTACTTGGGGAATAGTCATCTCTTCTTTGGTGTAACGCGGCTTTGTATCAGCCTGTTTGGCAGATTCTTTTGGTTGCGTTGCTGCTAGTTTACTTTGAGTTTTTGCGGGTTTTTGGCGCTTTTTGTTTGGTTCAAAAGGCAAACCCCTACGTTCAGATTCTTCAGCAGACATAAGCGGTAGTCCTTATCCACGAATACCGAGGCGAGCAATCAAAGCTAAATACTTTTCCCGGCTTTCCTGCGATATGTAGGCTAGAAGACGCTTGCGCTGACCAATGAGCTTCAACAGTCCCCGACGGGAAGAATGGTCTTTTTTGTTTGCCTGGAGATGTTGGCTGAGGCGGTTGATGCGCTCAGTTAACATGGCAACTTGGACATCGGATGAACCAGTATCGGTTTCGTGAACTTGGTAGTTGGAAATTATTTCTTGTTTCCGCAGTTGCGTCAGAGCCATGATCGATTCAATTTCTAGTTTTTCTAAATGTATGCAGCAGTCTCCCATAATATCACAGCCCTCAAGCTGGATGTGGAATCATCTTTGCTATTACATAAAAATTGCCGATGACTAAAATGTATCTCGTCTCCAAGCTGAAACCCAGATTTTATGTAGTAAGTCGGCTATCTTGTCAGCTAAATCAGCCTACTACCCCAGAGCGATCGCAATATTGGGATAAAGTAAAGCGATCGCCCCGAAAATAATTGACTGTGTATTCAAACAGGTGGTTATTATTCCACAAACCTAGCTTTTTGTCATCAGTACTGGTGCTGTACCAAGTGAAGCTTTAAAAATTTTGCTTCTTCTTTGTAAGCCGCTTGTGCTTCAAGCCGATAAATCAGAACTAGCTATGCAATTAATTAAAAAAATGCAAAAAAGTGTTCCCAAAACAAGCTAAAGAAGCTTCTCAACAACTTCGCTGAACTGCTCGTAAGGAGAAACTCCCACGATGGTTTCTGCTAAAGTACCATCTTTGAAAATTAAAACCGCAGGAATACTGCGAAGACCGAATTTTTTGAAAATTGGCTTATTGCTGTCAACGTCTACCTTAACAACTTTGGCGCGACCTTTGTATTCCTGGGCGAGTTGCTCCATTAACGGACTAATCAGACGACAGGGGCCACACCAAGTAGCAGTAAAGTCAACAACAACGACTTTCTCTTCACTTTCAGTTAAAACAGCATCAAATTCACTTTCTTGAACGTAAGCGACTATGTGAGTCTCAGT
>JBBSCU010000174.1:0-11810 GCA_038249935.1 Chroococcales cyanobacterium | reverse complement strand
TTCATACCCATTTAGAAATTCATACCCATTTAGAAATTCATACCCATTTAGAAATTCATACCCATTTAGAAATTCATACCCTTACTGATTCCCTTTTAACATTTAGTTTGTCTACCTTGTTTTACCATCTAATACATAATATAGCAATCCAATTAAGTTATTAAATTATGAGCAAATTACAGAGATTAAAACTAATTATTATTTATCCGCTTTTTAGCCTTTTTTTTCTCTCCCAAAAATTTAATATTGCTATATTTAATAATTGCTTAATTGATTTTTATAGTTGTATTTTCAATGTCAGCAATGGTTTGGCAAGCGTACTTGAGGCTATATACTAGCGATCGCAGTCTATCTATTAAGTTCAATCAAGTTGTTTTCCCAGATTTTCAGCAACTAACTATTAATCTAAACTTAACTTTTATGCTTGTTTTTTTACCTTTATCTATACTTCTGGCTGATATGTTTTAGTGATAAAACATATAAGTTTAATAAATACTTAGATGAATATTGGTTCCTATAATTAAAATATTTTATATTTCTTAAAAATCTGCAAGTCAGAGTTTCCTGACAATCTTGATATGTGATACACCAAGACTTCTGGTGCAGATGTCAAAAGTTAAATTGTTAACAATTTGTATGTCGCAAATCTATGATTTTGCAAATTAAATGTCGTTTATTAAGATTTAACTGTTTTGCACATTAGATGTCGCTTCTTTAAGGATTTTATGGTACATTAGTATCTTAATTATTCATGAGTGGGCTGCACTCTATGGCAGACGAAGAATTTGAGTTTACTGAAGGATCAACGCAAGCTCCAGACGCTTGTAATTTCTACTGAAGCACTTAGATTAGCCGTTGCTTGGTTTAAACACAAACTACTAATAAATCCAAAAAGGCGAGAAGCTAGTTTTATAAGAGTCTTGGTTATCCAAGCTTCTAACTCTAGCTCGAAGTTGTCTATTTCTATTTCTGTAACTGTGCTGCTAACTTCAGATGTATCTTCGGTATTTGACTCAGTAATAAATTCATCTTGAACCTGTGCCAAAAAGTGAAGAACATAAAACAAAACTTTGCTCGAAATCCCAACGTTAAAGAGCAACAGCCTTGACTTTTTGGTTAACTTAAAAGTTAAACGAGAGGTTGCAGTTACTAAAAATTGGCCTTTAGCATTAAAATCAGCAATAAAGCTACCATTTTGGTCAATATCTCCCCCAGATGCTTCCCAACAAATTTCTCCGGGGTCAATCTCATCACCAAACTGATCAAAGCCAATGACAGTGAAAGTTTGGTTTTCATTAGGTTTGAGGTGTACAGCAGGTGGAGAAATATACAATCTTCTTAAGATTGGCAGTAAAGTAACATAAGCTAATTTCCGAACATTGCCAACTGAGGCAGTAACAGTAATGTCTCGTTGGCTATAACCGCCTTGGAACAATCCATCACGGCTAATTGAGCCTCCTTTGGTTGATTTCCAATCTACTTTTTCAAGTGCCATCTGACTATCTTGTTGGTCAAATCCAATGACGGTAAAAGTTTTAGTTTCTTCAGGTTCTAGCAGTATTTGAGGAGGAAAGATTTCTAATCGCCTTAATACTGGAGGAACACTGACATGAGCAGAGACACTGAATCTTCCGATAGTGGCAGTAATGGTAAATTGACCTTTTTGGTTACTGTCAGTAAAGTAATAAGCATCGTGATCAATCGTGCCGCCTGTTGCTTCCCAATTTATTCCACTGATAGCGATCGCATTACCCCGTTGATCTAAACCTTCAATGCTAAAATGTTGGTGTTCCCCAGGCTTCATTTCAACTTCTTGGGAAGAAATGACGAGTGTGGTTAATCTCGCAGGTTCAATGACATTAATTGTTCTAGAGGTGCTAATCTCTCCAACACTAGCAGTGACAGTAATTTCTTGCTCTTGATAACTTGCTTGTAATCTCCCGTCAGAAAAAATTGTGCTGCCTGTTGCACTCCAAGTTACTTCTTCAAGCTTGATATCACTACCATACTGATCCACACCTTTGATAGTAAAGTGCAAACTCTCACCGAACCTCAATGTGGGTTTTAAAGGAAAAATAATTAATGTTTTGAGTTTGGCTGATTCAATGAGTGTGACTGAAACAGAGGTTTTGACTGCTTCTAAATTTGCTGTAATTGCAAATTCGCCAGGATTTTGTCCAGCATGGAAAATTCCATGATCATCAATAGTGCCACCTGTAGCTTGCCACAATAATTTTTCTACACCAATTTCTGAACCTCGTTGATCTAACCTTCTGATATTGAAAGCTTGAACTTGACCACACTCCAGCTTTATTTCTTGAGGTGTAATAATTAACTGTGCCAAGTTGGAAGGTTCGATAATAGTAACTGATGCAGAGATTTGGAAGCTTCCTGCTGTAGTTGTAACTGTAAATTCTCCCTCTTCTCCACCTGCTATAAATAAGCCACTGTTATCAATATTGCCTCCCTCTGCCTGCCATGATAATTCTTGAACACTAATGTCTAAACCATTTTGGTCGATTCCTTTGATACTAAAGGTTTGGCACTGACCACACTCAAGCTGTACTTGAAGGGGAAAAATTGATATGTGGCTTAATCTTGATTCAGCAGAACCTTTGAGGGGATGCAGTAATTGACCTGTATGGAAATTCCAAAGTTTAATCCAGTCATTACTGGCGGTGGCAAGAATTTTACCATCAGGGCTGATAGCAGCAGAAGAAACAAAACCAGAGTGACCTGTCAAAGTACGGACTAATTGTTTTGTCTGCACTTGCGCTAACTATAGTTTTGCCATCAGGTGTAATTTCTGCGGCATTAACCCAGTTGGAATGAGCATTGATTTCCCGAATTAATGAGCCTTTGCTTAGATCCCATACTTTAATTGTTGTATCTGCGCTACTACTTACAAGGGTATTGCCATCTCGATTAATAGCGACAGATAAAACCCAATGAGAATGTGCATTGATGGTGCGAAGCAATTCTCCTGTTTGTAAGTTCCAAACCCAAATTTTTTGCCAGCTTCCTCCCACTAAAATTTGATTATCAGGACTGATGGCAACACAGGCAATTGTATCTGTAGGGATGATCATCCTTGTCCCCCTCAATTCCTGGTTAATGATGTCCAAAGGATTTGCTCCCAGTTGTGCTCAACAGGCGAACCGTCCGAAGACTCTTGAGGCGATCGCCTTGAGTCAGCGCCTCAACAATTGTTTTGCCTCCCTTAAAGACCCACGGGTGGAAAGGACTCGCTTGCATCAATTGAGTGATATTTTAACCATCGCAATACTGGCGGTGCTATCTGGAGGCTTAAGTCGGCGCGGCGGATGGTGATTTGGTTGTCGGGTACTTCTGGGGTGAGTTCGTCTTGTAATTCGTAAGCGTCTATCCAGTAGCGGTTATTTTCTTCTTCTAGGCGTTGGAGTTCGCGGAAGGCTGTTTCTGATTTGCTTTGCCAGATGGTGAAAGCTTCGGTGAGGTGGGGGGTGTTGTGGCGTAATAGGGGGTGGGTTTGGAAGTCCCAGGATGTTTCAAAGTTGTCCCAGTCTTCGCGAGAGATAGTAATAATACGCTTAACAGTTATCTCGACTAATTCAATCGCTAAGTTTTGAGTAGAGAAAGGAAGTTTAGATACTGGACCCTCATGGAAATCAAGAGTAGGGCAAACGATTTTCAAAAAATAATCTGCTATTTTTGAATTTAAAAATCCAAGCCCAGAATACAAACTATATAACGATTTTTTAAAGGACATACTTCCCTTAGATTCAAAAATAAAACCTTGAGGGACATATCGCATTGATAAACTAGAGCTTGATACGGTTGACCAAGTTATACCTTCCTGAAAATAAAAAGAAGGATTGTCATGTCTAAATCCGGGATTAAGACCTTTTTCTTTTAGAGTAGACATTTCTAACCCATTTTTATAATAATTAATTAAAAATATATTATTCCCGTACCATTTTCTAAATGCTCCACCTTTTTGGCAAGGAAACCATTTATTACCTGAATTCAGGGCATCTTCTCTATTTAAGTAATTAAAACGAGTTTTTATAAAATTACATTCATACCATATTCTTAAAAAAGCATTATTATTACCTGTACTCATTCCATGCTTGAATGAATAAGATTTCTCTATTGATGAAAAATTAACAAATAAATTTAAAAACTTATCACTTACCCAGTAAGCGATCGCACTCCCCGGAATCTTTGCAAAATCAGCCGACTTTGCATAATATAAATAACCACAATTACTATTTTGAATAGCTTCCAAGGTTTTTAGTGCTTGATTTTGATGACCTTTGAAATCTGATAGTTTGATATAAGCTCCTAATTGATTTTTATTAGCTGGTTTTTGCAAAGAAAAAGTACAAACTGGTATACAAGCTGGCTCAAAGGCATTATATTCTAATTGAACTAAAGAAGTAATTGTAAAATTATTTAACAGTTTAATTCTAAATTCTTCATAAGTAGATAAAAACATCCATACAAAAGGTGTTATCAAGCCTAAATAGCTATGATCGTGTGTAATATTGTCAAACCTTTCCATAAACATGGAAAAAGCATCTGACTTGGAATCAGGGTAATTTTTACTAGCAAAATCTTTCAAAACTTGGTTTAAGCTCTTATTTCCCATATAAGGGGGATTTGCAACCACTACAAAATACTTATTTCTCAACAACTCCGCCTGTAATAACAACCCCCGCAAAGCCGGAACACACTCACGAAATAGCGAATCACTCGCTTCTAAATTATTTAATTGCCATTTCAACTTCTCACTATCAAAACGTGGTGGCGTAATTAAACTTCCTAAATTATCTGCATCCTTAAAAGCCTCAATTAACGGTTGCCAATCTTCAGCATTTAATTCTGTAGCAGGTGGTAAAGTCTGATTATGGGTAGGACGCACCGCCATAATATTCAAAGCCAGAGGTTTCCGCAAAATACGCGAATTATGCGATCGCGCTTTCATCAAAACTGCAAAACTTGCTAACTGTGCTGCACGTTCATCAATATCTAAACCATACAAATTGTGCGTCAAAATCAGCGCCGGAATATCCCGTTCTAAATAACCTTGCTCTTTGTAAATTTCAAACAGCAAATCAAACGCATAAACTAATATGTGACCACTACCACAAGCAGGGTCTATCACAGTCAACTCTTGAGGCGTTAAACACCTCTCCCCCAGCCCCTCCCCGACGCGGGGAGGGGAGCAAGAATTTTCTTCTCTTGTCCCCTCTCCTCGCAGGAGAGGGTTAGGGAGAGGTTCTGGATTTTCCAGATAATAAGGCATATATTCCCGCAAGCGTGATTCCGGGTGAGACTCTAACCACAACCGCCCTAAACTGTTCTCCACCATATACTGAACAATCCAGTGGGGGGTAAACAATTGCGTCGCTGCGGGAATATCTGCGGCTGCAACCTTCGACTTTGCCCCAATAACCTCATCCTTGCGTTCCGAAATATAAAACTGATATAGCCAACCCACAACCTCAATATCCTGCCAGTCCTCCTCTGGAATCTCCTTCACCAGTCGCCGCACTATCGAATCTTGATTTAGCAGATTTCCAGGTAAAAACAGTGCTTGGTAGTTCTGGCGAGGGTCAAACAGTGCTGGAATCCCTTCTGCTAAGGCTTTACACTGAGCTAACAGCAGACGACGGTAAAGAAACTCATCGGGGTTAGGATCGCGATTAGCAAAACCACGCCATTCATTGAGAGTATCCAAATCCAGCCCAGGTAAATCCCCCATTTCCGCAATAGAACTAGCATCCCGCAACAAATCAGGGTCTACCAAATTCGGGTCACTACTACTCAACACCCGCCCAATATATCCATTCACCTCCATAAATCGCAACGCCGCTAAACGGTTAAACCAGGTGTAGGCAATTTCATCTATCAGCGTAGCTACCGCCTGGGCTTGGCTGGAAATTAGCGTTAAATCTTGTAAGCGATTCCGCAATTGTTCATACTGGTTTGTTTCTGTTGCGTTCAACGTTTGACCTGCCACCAAGAGTCCACCTGTAACGGTTTGGGGTTGTATGATAATTTTGTTATTAGTAATACCATACTGGGCGGCACGGGCTGTAACTTGTTCCCGTAAGTAGCGACGCGCCCAAATTGCGAAGTTTTTAATAGCTGTGCGGTTCATATAGTGATTGAAAATTGGTAGTTTTTCACATCAACCACCCCGCGATCAATTTCGGAGAGATTAACCAAAGTCAGTTTTAACGGACTAACACCTTGATAACCACCGCGTTTTAACTGAGTTTTATTCTATTCGCCAGGATTTATGTTGATTTCCTACTATTTTGGCTACTATAAAGTAAGAAAAATATAGTTACCTTTAGGTAATACCATGTCATCGGAAAAACTATCCATTTCCTTACCAGCATTTTTGATGCAGTTTATTGAGAATTACAAAGTGAGAAAGGGGTGTAAATCTCGCTCCCAAGTCATTGAGTTAGCACTGGAATTACTGCGGCATCAGGAATTAGAGCAAGCTTACCGCCAAGCTTCGGCTGAAGTTGACCCCGATTGGGATTTGACGGTAGGGGATGGGTTAACTGATGAAACGTGGTGAAATTTATTATGCTAATCTCAGTCCAGTAGTGGGGTCAGAAATGGATAAACGCCGACCTGTACTGATTGTGAGCAATGATGCTAACAACACTGCGGCTAATACGGTGACAATTTTACCGATTACCTCTAACGTCAGTCGTGTTTATCCTTTTGAGGTTTTATTGAATCCAGAGGAGAGTGGTTTATCTAAGCCTTCTAAGGTACAAGCGCAGCAGGTACGCACGATTTCAAAGCAGCGCATTTTAGGAGATGGGGTAGGTTGTTTGAGTCAGCATTTGATGCAATTAGTTGATGCTGTTCTCAAGTTGCATTTAGGCTTGGAGTAGAGAAAAGAGGAGAGCCGCCCCGCCAGATTTATTCGAGACGGACGCGATAATTTTGGTGAATCTTATCTAGTAAGGTTTTTCGTAAAGCTTCTAGATAAACATCAACATCTTGGGATGTTTCCAGTAGTGATTTAGGCGCAATTTTCGCAACCAGCACCGATACGATGGATTTGACAGACGTTGCTTGATCGTCACTGCCATTTTTCGGCTGACGCTGATTAATTTCATTAGCTTCCTGATCTACTTTTTCCAGCAAATGTGTGAGGATGTTTTCTAGTTCACTCTGATGTGCGATCGCGGAATCAATGCTTGCTACGTGATCAACTGAGGTGACAACTTTATCAATATCTTGGGTGAGATTTGTGAAGTCTAGCTGGGCAGAAATATCTTGGTGAGCAGAAGTCACATACTCAGCTAATTTCTCCCGCATTGCTTTGCCTTTAGTCTGCACTTGGTAGATTTGACTTGTTAGCGTCTGCTGCACCTTATCCTTAACAGGTTTGAGCAACATTGCTAATTCTGGAATCTTGGTAGTCGGGTCAGACATTGCCAAAATTTGCTTGACTAAATCTACCCGCTTAAGCAAATCTGGATCATTGATGTGACGCAGTTCTGGTTCTAGAGTTTTTAAGTCATCACGCGCTTGCTGGAACAGCTTTACTTGCACGTTGAAGAAAGATTGCAGCTTCTGCACATCCTCGATATACTCTTCTATTTCATCTCGACGCAAGCGAAAACATCGGAAAAATTCAGCCGCACCGTTGTTTGCTAGCAAGTCATGCAGGAGTGTTAAGTTAGTTTGCAGCAATTCCGCAAAAGGTAGACCGCCCTCAGCTTGGGTCAACCAGCCCTCTAATTCTTTACAACGTTCTTTTAAAACTTTTTTGTAATCGTCAAAAAGTAACTGTGGATCGCTAGACACTTTGCTATTGAACAAATGACTGGCTATATCCTTAGCAATCTTCAAGCTAGCTGGGTCAATTATATCTGCAAGCCGGATGGTATATTGCTCCATTCCCTTGCGCGATCGCAACTGAGCCACCAGACCCTTTTCACGCAGATTAACATTACCTTGAGCGTGTCGCAGTTCCACTACACATTTATTAGCAAGTTCCGCCATTACTCCCAAAGTATCGAATTCTGACCAACCATAGGGACGCCTCGCAAATTTATCTCCTAAAGCTCGAATACTGACTTGGCGGTGAACACGAGTTTCTTCCATTAACCAAGCTCGCATTTCACTATGAGCAGCAGCGTTAGCAGCTTGTCCGGTGATATCCTGTTCTTGAGTGTCACGAGTTAAAGCATTGCTCACTTGGTCTTCGTTTTCAAAACCGCTACTGACGTAACTGAGTTTTTGATACACATTGTCTACTAAATATTTAAGACCTTCACTCAGCAAGCTCTTAGCGTCTCGGTTGCGAATATCTAACTTACTACCACAGACAAATACATCAGCACTAGCAATCACTTCCTCCAGGATTTCTTTCAATTCCTGACGACGCTTGCTATTTTCGTCTGCTCGTGAGATTAAAATTCTTTTGATGCTAGGGGCGTTGTTACCGCTACTTTTCAGATTTAAATACTTATCTGTTTTGACTAGGATGTTGAGGTCATCCAATAGGCGCTGGTTATCAGGCAGTCGCACTAAGACCTCATAACCAGTCCCTGTAGTGCCAATGCAGAAAGCATCATCCTGCATGGCAGTATAACTTTCAGCATAGGGGGTAACAATATGCAGAGTCAGGTCATTAGTTTGATGTCCAAAAGTTTGTTCGTCCAGCTTACGGTTAAATGGATACTGATGACGCTGGGTGTATTTCAGTTCCTTATCAGTGTAAATTGAATCCCAGACAAGCTGTTGTAGTTCTTTGAAAACTTTTTCTGAATCAACTTGGGTGTTTTTAATTTCCCTGCCAATATCTTGCTCCTCATGAGTCAGGAAAATATATTCATCACCATTGCGCTGGATTAGAGTTTGACGTTCCAAGCGCCCTAACGCTTTCTCTACCTCCTGACGCAACGCTAGCTTATCCTGGTCAATATTATTTAAGCTGAGAGTAGTCAAATTATCTAAATTTGCCCGGATTTCCTTAAGATACTTGACCATGAACAGGGTTTTTAGCAGTTCAATATCAAAAGACTGTAGTTGGGGGTTCTGCTGCGCCTGAATAATCACCTGACTAATGATGCCGTCCAAAAAGCCTTCAACTGCCATGTAAAAGGTGTGAAACGGAACTAAAACACCAAGAGGTTCTCTTGCTACTGCTTGGGAAGCTACTTGAAACGCATCCAATAGCGATCGCTCTCCTGATGCTAAGTGTTTTCCCGCAGAACCCATGAGGCGAATTTGAGTAAAAACTTTTTGTAACAGGTTAAACTGGTAAGGGACAAACGGGTAAGCAGCAATAAAATCTTGAGAATTGCTATATCCCGGCATATCAGCGCTGTCAGTAAAAGCAATTTGGTTTTTCAGAATAGCAATTTTCTGGCTATACAAAGCCTCCAGTCCAGCCCGTGCAGCATCAGTTTTGCCCAGCAAGCGTAACTTAATTACCTCATCGGTATTAGCAGAAGACAAATTCAGTGGGCGGTAAAAACGACCAATAATTTTAGAAAAATCTTCGCCTTTAATCTTGTTTTTGGTAATCTCATCCATTGCCTCTTGGGATGTTACCACCACCCAAGCCTTTCCCAAACAGTAAGTACCCAAATCTTCGACAACAGTTTGGAGGTTCAGCATCAGTTTGCTGTCTTCACCGATATACTGTCCTACCTCATCAACCATAAAAATCAAACGATGTTGAGGTCCTTTCTGATCAAGATACTGCTTTACCATCCGGGCAAACTGCTCTGGACTCAGGGTATAATTTTGTTCGCCGAAATCCAGTAAGCGGTTAGCTGCCTCTGCACTCATCCCTGTGCTAGTTTGTAAAGCACTAGCGATCGCATCCTGATAAAAACCCCAAGCATCTCGGTTTTGCTTCCATTCCAACTTAGTTTCTGCCAAGAAAGCTTGTTGAAAAGCTGCATATTTGCCCTGGCGGTCTAGTTGACGTTCAAACTCGGCAATGGGGAGAACCGTCCCAAAGTATCCCAAATGCTCATCAAAGACCTTTTGAAAGACTTTGGTAATACTTTCTTTATCGTTTTTATTATTGGCATCAGCTTTGGAGTCAATATTGAATAAAATCACATCACTTGAACTACGTGCCGCCTGTTCTATCAAGGCCAGCAACATCGGATCAGGTATGCGTTTTTCATCAAAATAATCCAAGGCACAGCTACTTTCCAGTTGTTGATTGGCCAACAGGTAGGACAGAATCTTTAAAAAGTGGGATTTCCCAGAGCCAAAGAATCCAGAAATCCATACACCCATTTTGTCAGTGGGATTGCTTATAGCGCTGGTATAGCGTTCAAAGAATGTCCGAAAGTGCTTATCTAGTTCATGGGTGACGACGTACTCTTCCAATTCTTGACGGATATTCTCGTTATCCTGCTGCCCAACTTTAATTACGCCGTTGATGTTACGGTGAATGTCTTTTTGGAAGAGTTCGGCGACGTTCATAGGTGGTGTTCTTAATGGGGAATTAGAGGGAAAGCCCGATAGTAGTTATCGTCTTTAAAGGTGTTAAACAGGCGTAATTCATGCCCATCGTAAGAACCAGGAAAGAACATTACTAAGGGAATTTTGTCTAGTACTGGATGTAGATTGTTCAGAATACTGTGCGATCGTAAAAGAGGCCACGATTGACCAACGCCAGTCATGATTACAAGCTGTTCATCACCCTTAAGTTTTTGGTTGATGTAAGCAATAATCTGGTCAGACCGGACAAGGGGCGCAATGGTCTTAGCTAAAGCAGCGTTCCCTTTTATAGCTTCCAACTCAAGAGCTTTTTGAAGTACCCCTCTTTCTGACAAGATGTCGAGGATAGTTCTATAAAGGTCAATTTCCAGCAAAATAAGCTGGCTGGGCGGACTCATCAATTGCGACTTTAAGCGCTCAACGTAGTGCTGTACCAGTGGCTCATATTCAGCATCATAGTCAAAAATATAAAAGCCAATTTCGTTACCGATGCCACGGTTACTCAGTAGTCCTGCATTTTGTAGTTTTGGAAGTAGTGCATCAAGACGCTGATTAATACTCAATGTGGGCATTAATTTCGCCTTTCACCACTATATTTTTTCAGTTTTAGCCAATAATGAAGTAAATTTTTTAACAAAAATGTGAACATTACCACACAGATGGCTTTGCTGCCTTGAAGTGGTTATTTATATACATAGCAATACAGTTTCCTTGATGACTTTTATCAAGGGTACTCGAACGTTATACAAATAGCACTGTATATTTACTGATTAAATAGAAGGATGCGATCGCTGTAAAGAAAAGAGATTTGCGTGAACTTTAGACAAGCGCAAAAGAAAAGATTGTTGATCGACAGGATGACTTTTGGGCTAGCACTTCCAACAAATAGCTAAACTTTCTTCAACACCTTAAAACCCTGTTAGCGGGATTTAAACATTTTTGAGGGATAAATAAGCCTCAAACACTGATACAACCTCTGTTTCGTAGCTACACTCAAGGTAAAACTCGCCGTTCTTGGGTAGAATTCTGAACTCTTTAACTTTTTGAAAATCCAGATTTATTGTAAAGACTGTTTGATTGTTCGCAAAGAAACGTGATTATTGCTTTGGTGTCAGCGTCACAATAAATCAGATTTTGCTGAATACCCATCAGTTTTTTGGGTTTACCATCTTTTTTCTTAGATTATAGGACTTACGCACTATACAAATTAACCGTGATGTGGATTAACGAAAATAGGTCGTTTCAGGTTTTTATTAATTATCCTTATGATCGTAAATAGACCACGCTGTAGGGGTTTAGCAATGCTAAACCCTTACGAAAGA
>JBBSCU010000173.1:0-11857 GCA_038249935.1 Chroococcales cyanobacterium | reverse complement strand
TCTATGCCTTCAACCGAATGCTGAAGTTAGAGTTTAACTGGCCTCTTAAACTTGTTTTCGTCCCTCTATGTTTCTACGCTGTTTGGTTATTAGCTCCTGAAGGCAGTTTGCCCTACATCTACTTTGATTTTTAAAATTCCCCAACACTGAAAAAATTAACTCAAATATTAATGTAATGACGCTATAGAAATTATTATCTAGTTACAAGTCAGCAAAACTTAAAAATTTTCCCACAGGCTAATTGTAATTAATTCAACCAGATAACAGAAATATCCTATCTTTGGTATACAACCTGATTGCTCGTCTTCACATTTACTTTATAAATAGCCTCTTAATGTTAGTACTATCTTGTAATTGAAACCAAGTTTCCCGTGTTCTACTTATAAAAACTAGCTTTCCCTGTCTAATCTTTTTTCACAAGGGATATTTTTTATCAACATGAAAAGCAACAAAAAGAAAAGTACCTTTAAGCTTTTAGCTACGGTAGCTGGAGTAGTTTTAACGACCGGACTGACTGTAGATCGTTCTGCTAAGACTGTTCAGGCTGCCCAGTTTAATTATTCTTATTCTGGTGCCGGAGTTGAAGCTAGTGGAGTCTTGACAACCACTGACAGCAGTGACGCAAATGGCTACCTAACAATCACGGGTATTACAGGACAGCGAAATGGCGCGACAATTACGGCACTACTACCTCCTGGTAGTTTTCCAAATGACGTTCCGCCGTTCGGAGTGCCTAACGATAATCTTTTCTCGACAACACAACCATTCCTTACCTTCAATGGTTTTTCTTACTTAGTTGGTACTCAACCTGAAAACGTTTTTTATTATCAGGATACAGGGGGGTATGCAGAAACTGACGATCCGAATGGTGATCCAGTTAATTACAGATTATTGAATAAATTTGATGTTCAGCCTGTACCCGAACCTGGCAGTGTGGGTGGTTTGAGCGTGGTTCTTCTGGGCGGCATCTGGCTGCTAAAGAGAAAATCTGCTCCCAGGTAGGTTCAAACATCAACCTGCTGAAAAAGTAGGATTTTCTTAATACTACCTATAATCCCCATTAAGGCTGGAGTTGATAATTGACTCCAGTCCAAAGCCGACCGATCACGTTGAGGGAGCCATCCAAGTCATTAAAACCTTAAATCGTGACTTTTCTTATTATTTAATAGTAGAAAAACTTTACATTTCGATGAGATTATTAAATAATAATGTTACAGAATATTAAGTTACAGATTAGTCAAAGTAAATTCATCTAAACTGTAATTCAACAGGCAACAATAAATCCGCTTGTTCCATTTTTAATAACATACAGCACTTATAAAATAATGACCACAACCTTACAACGGCGCTCTGACGCTAACGTATGGGATCGCTTTTGCGAGTGGATCACCAGCACCGACAACCGGATCTATATTGGTTGGTTCGGTGTGTTGATGATTCCTACCCTGTTAGCTGCTACCACCTGCTTCGTGATTGCCTTTATCGCTGCTCCTCCTGTGGACATCGATGGTATCCGCGAACCAGTTGCAGGTTCTTTGATCTACGGAAACAACATCATCTCTGGTGCGGTTGTTCCTTCTTCCAACGCCATCGGCTTGCACTTCTACCCAATCTGGGAAGCAGCTTCCTTAGATGAGTGGTTGTACAACGGTGGTCCTTACCAATTGGTAGTTTTCCACTTCTTGATCGGTTGCGCTTGCTACCTCGGTCGTCAGTGGGAACTTTCTTACCGCTTGGGTATGCGTCCTTGGATCTGTGTAGCTTACAGTGCGCCTTTGGCTTCTGCTTGTGCAGTATTCTTGATCTACCCCATCGGTCAAGGTTCTTTCTCTGATGGTATGCCTTTGGGTATCTCTGGAACCTTCAACTTCATGATTGTGTTCCAAGCAGAACACAATATCTTGATGCACCCCTTCCATATGTTAGGTGTGGCTGGTGTATTCGGTGGTTCCTTGTTCTCCGCAATGCACGGTTCTCTAGTAACCTCTTCCTTGGTTCGTGAGACAACCGAAAGCGAATCGTTAAACTACGGTTACAAGTTCGGTCAAGAAGAAGAGACTTACAACATCGTTGCAGCTCACGGCTACTTCGGTCGTCTAATCTTCCAATACGCTTCTTTCAACAACAGCCGTTCACTGCACTTCTTCCTCGCAGCATGGCCTGTCGTCGGTATCTGGTTCACCGCTTTGGGTATCAGCACGATGGCATTCAACCTAAACGGTTTCAACTTCAACCAATCCGTCCTTGACTCTCAAGGTCGCGTCATCAACACCTGGGCAGACGTAATCAACCGCGCTAACTTGGGTATGGAAGTAATGCACGAGCGCAACGCTCACAACTTCCCCCTAGACTTAGCTGCTGGTGAAGTTACTCCCGTAGCTTTGACTGCTCCTGCTATCAACGGTTAATACTTCGTATTAGCTAAATAAAAAGCGCCCTCCAGAAATGGGGGGCGTTTTTTTGTCAATCTATCTATTACAATCATTTTTTAAATTGGTATATAGCAGTTCTCGTTTACGTGAGGTACACCCGTAGGGGCACGGCATGCCGTGCCCCAACACCTTGGGATATAACGTTGTACCGCAACTGAATGGGAATTGCTATAACTCCTATGAGAGTTGATAAAACTACAATTTTGATAGAATCTCCGGCAACAGATAGCTGGGAACTTTAGATAAAGCTAGATTTTGTCCTTGTATCCCTAATTCATTATGAAAAGCACGAATTGTTTTCACTATATAAGCGAAAGTTGTTTGATAAGCCTCTGGTTGTTTACTTAATCCGTTTAGGGCTTGCAAATGGTTGTCTAATGCTACTTCTAGATGTTGAGAACGTATTGCTTTGTCACCATTGTAAGACTTATCTATTACTAGCTGATAGTGTGCCAGTCCCAAGTTATTGTGAGAGGCAAACAAATCAAAACTTAAAGAAGTGCTGCTAAGTGAATGAGCCAAAGCTATAGCTTCTTCGTAAGCACTGATGCATAATTGCAGATATTTTTGCCGTGCTTCTTTAGTTGTCTGAGATAAATTTGCTAGATGCCAGTAGGCAGTACCCAGATTATTTTGTGTAGCGGCACAGGCATTAGGAACATTAGCTGGGGTGCGATATTTAAGAGCTTCGCTATAGACATCAATAGCTAGTTGTAAATTTTGGGCAGGTTGTTCGTATTGTGCGAGATTCCAATAGGCAGTACCGATATTGTTTTGAATCATGCCATACTTAAGCGGTTCCTGTTCGGGGTTGTAGTGTACAAGTGCTTCGTTGTAAGCTGCGATCGCTTTCTTTAAATGCACAATCGGTTGATTATATTGCCCTAGATGCCAGTAAGCAGTACCCAAATTGTTTTGACAAGCAGCATACTTTAATGAATCCATATCGACTGTACGGTAGTTGAGTGCTTCGCCATAAGCTACAACTGCTTGTTGCCAATTCTCAGATGGGTGAGAAAAACGAGCTAAATCACCATAAGCTGTCCCCAAATTATTTTGCACACGAGCGTAAGTTTCCGAATGTGTCTCTGGCGAAATCATCTTTAACGCCAATTGATAAAATTCTATTGCTTGCTCTATGTAAGTTTGTCCCTCTTCAGAATTGGGTGGTGTGCGGTATAGCATCCAGTAAAGCGTACCCAAGTCATTCAAGATATCCGGGAGTTGCGGTGAAGTTTCGTCATAACTAATTGCCTCCTGATAAGCAATAATTGCTACCATCAGATTTTCTAAAGTTGACTCTCCTTGTTCAATGCGAAGGCGGTATAAAGTGCCTAAGCGATGATAAGCTTCTGCCAGTAACTCCCCTGGAGCTTGCTTTCCGTGTAGTTTTTCAATTTCTAATAAAATCTCTTGCGGTTGCAAGTAATCTCCTGTATCTTGAGCAATATTTGTGTTGATTGTTGCTATTACTAGCTCCGTTAATTCGCTGCTAATATGAGACAAAGACGACAACGATTGATTATTACTCCCACTACCAGACCTAATAGTAGATTCTTGCTGTTGTGGCACATTCTTCAATAAATCGGTTGTTGACGATAAAGCTTCTTGTGTCTCTGCTGAAAAATCGGAACTATTCTCAAACTTTAACTCGGTGGCTGCGGTTCTCAGTTCTGTTTGAGTAACTGATTCATCTAGAATCGACTGCTCAATATTCCCTAAATCCCAGCTTTTTGAACTAGAAAAACGTTCTGGATAGCCTGAATTTTGAGTCGCTGGTGTGGGTTCTCCAGCAAACACAAATACGCCAGTCCGGCAACGCCAAAACTGTGGTGCTGATTGCTTAATGGCAGATAACCAAGGACGCGGTATCCACAGCAGCAAATTAGATTCTAAAAATCGACTGGATTCTTGTGTAGAGAAATATTGCTCGCTTAAGCGGAGATAGTGCAAAAATAAACGTTGTATCGCCACTGGTTGCTTAGTTAGCTGTTCCACACCGACAATCTGAAATGCTGGTATTGGAAAAGGTTTTCCTTGGCTATCTTTTGATACTGCAAAAATTGGCGGTGGATAATTAGCTAACCATTGATTTATTTGAACTATGGGATTAGGATCGTTTAAATTCAAACGCAACGTGACTAATCGCGGATAAGCTGGAGTGCTATTTTCCTGGCCATTTGATGGCTGACATAGCACTTTTCCAACGGGATAGGCCAATGTAGAATGCAAACGTGCCGCTACTTGATTTCTCAAGTGTAAATCATCACAGACTGCTAAAAAAAGTTGACGGCGTAAGCCAAGACTTAAGGCAAGTTTTAGGCGTTGGTACACTTGCCGATTCCACGTAAAATTATCGTTGTGTGCAGTATCATTCACGCTCATGGCGGCTAAAGAGCCAAAACACAATATGTATTAACTTTCTGGACGCATCAAAGTGAGATGAAAATCTCATAATTAAAATGATTTTTAAGTGGATGTTATGCTGCTCATGATAAATTGAGCCTTTCAGGTTTATGAAGATTAGAGTATATAATTATACTTTTACTAATTCAATTTTAACAAAAAATAAAAAAGCAGGCCCCTCTTAAAATCGGAACCTGAAAAACTATAAAGATGAAATTTTATGAAAATATTTTATGCTCAACTGCTCTGGGAAACAAAGAAGCCGACGAAAATCACGCCGCCAACCAAAGCTGCCGCAAGGATTCCTAATATGATATAGGTTCGCTTTTGCCCTGCGGTGGGAGGTTCTGCTTGATAAATCTTTGGTTCTTGAGCAAAATTATTTAGACGACCGCCTTCTTCGTTTGTATAGGGCATGAATTAATTCCTTTATCTTAATTATCATTGATTTAATGTTACATAAGTACTAAATCACCTTTCAACCTCCAGACAAATCGTTACATTTGGGCATTGGGCATTGGGCATTTTGAAACCTGGAGTAGTGCGGGCAGCGTTCGACTGAGCGCTCACGCCGAAGTCTTGCCCACTACTCCCAGGATCAAGATGCTCCCACTACTTTTAAAAACTATGATTCTCAAAATAGATGTGGTTTAAACATATAAAATTTCCCCATGCCCCATGCCCTAACTAGTAATTGTCCCAGTCAGAGGAGAACTAGGACTAGCGTAATCTTTGATGGGCATCCTGCCAGCAAGGTATGCTAGACGACCGGCGACTGTTGCTAAATTCATCGCACGAGCCATTGCTGCTGGGTTTTGAGAAAGAGCGATCGCACTATTAATCAACAAGGCATCTGCTCCCAATTCCATTGCCTGGGCAGCTTGGGAGGGTGAACCAATACCAGCATCTACCACCACCGGCACACTAGCATTTTCGATGATGATTTGAATATTAGCAGTTGTTTTCAGCCCTTGTCCAGATCCAATTGGCGATGCCAAAGGCATTACTGTAGCACAGCCTACTTCTTCTAAACGCTTGGCTAACATCGGGTCAGCATTGATATAGGGCAATACTGCAAAGCCTTCTTTAACTAATTGTTCTGCTGCTTGCAACGTCCCAATTGGATCTGGGAGTAAATATTTAAGGTCGGGTATTACTTCTAACTTGACAAAATTATTATCTTCCTGCCCTAACAATTTCGCCATTTCTCGCCCCAAACGCGCCACCCGAATCGCCTCTTCAGCAGTTTGACAACCTGCGGTATTGGGTAACATCCAGATTTTCGTCCAATCTAAGGCTTCAGCTAAACCTTCATGTCCAGGAGCTTTGGTTTGTACCCGGCGGACTGCTACGGTGACAATCTGGCAATCACTGGCGGCGATACTTTGCTGCATTTCCTCAATGTTGCGATACTTACCAGTTCCCGTCATCAAGCGCGATTGGAAGGTTTTGCCAGCAATAACCAATGGGGAGTCGGTAGAGACGTGATTAATCGCATCTGTAGGAAGTGGGGTGGTATTACGCCCGTTGGAGAAATTGGCAGAGTGAGTCAGCATCGGGGTAGAGGTAGATGGCTTAGTGTGGAAGCGGGAATAGTGGAAATCAGCAAGTAGGGGGTCAGACTTTTGTGACAAAATTAAATCGGCAATCAATGCTGCTGTTACGGGTGCAAGTAAAATCCCGTTACGGTAATGACCAGTAGCAAGGGTTAAATTTTGACAGTGGCTAGTTCCAAGGATGGGTAATTCATCAGGGGTGGCTGGGCGAAATCCCCACCAAAATTCCTGGATGGGATAATGCTTTAGTTGCGGATACAGCCGGATGGCAGCTTGTAGTAATGTTTGAATGCCTTCTGGGGTATTGTCAGGGATAAAGCCAACGTCTTCGCTTGTTGCCCCAATTATCAGGCGATCGCGTCTCGGTACGATGTAAATATCTTGCCCAAACAAAACCCGTTTTAAGGGCAATTCCGGCACAAATTCCGGTATCCGCACACTCAGCATTTGTCCTTTTTTGGGGCGTACTGGTAGTGGTAACAACTCATTTGACCAAGAACCGGAAGTTAAAACATAGTGCGCGGCGCGAATTACCCCAGCATTGGTTTGCACACCAACCACTTGCCCCTGCTGCTGTAAAAATGCGTCTACTGTAACGCCGTCTTTGAGTTCAACCCCAACAGACTCAGCCGCCGTCCACAATACGCGAGCTAAAGCCCGATTATCAACTTGTGCGTCTTCAGGATACCACCAGCCACCAGCTACCTCTGCTCCCAATCCTGGCTGATATTGATGAATTGTCTCTTTGTCTAACCAGTAAGCCGGGGATGAGAGAGTATTTTCTTCCTCTGCTCCCCCTGCTCCCCTGCCCCCTTGCCCCCCTGCCTCTTCAAAAAAGGGTGCGAGGACACCGCAAGGCCAGTAGCCAGTATTTAAGCTGGTTAGTTCTTCTAGTTTGCGCGTCCAGTCGGGATATAAAGCACGCGATCGCCAACACAATGAACGCATTACCCCATTAGTGATGTTTTCCGCATCTGGTGCTAACATCCCCGCAGCGGCGTGGGTAGCGGCAGCCTGGAAGTCACGACAAAGCACGGTGACACTTGTCCCGCGCAATTTGAGTTCAATGGCGATCGCTAAACCAATAACGCCGCCACCAATAATTACAATGTCACTAGTCATTAGTCATTTATCATTAGTACATAACTAATAACTCATAATTAAAGACGGATCTATTGTTACCACAAAGCTCGAATTGGTTCGTTGCCTTGATTTACATCGCTGGATGGCGTGCCTGTTCCTGAAGTATCTGTATTGCCGTCTGTTGTACTGTCAGAAGGTGATGTTGAATCATCAGAATTTTGGGCAACACTGCTCCTGTTATCAGGTCTTGGGGCTACAATACTGCGCCTAGTTGGGTTTGTTTCGGTTGTTTCATTTCCTTCAGTTGCAGTTTCATCATTCTTGCTGCCAGCACTGCTATTAACATTGATATTAGCTGGTAGGACTTGTGATTTTTTGCCACCGGGAGCGTTAGCGCTTTGTACGCCCATCGGAAAGTTGATGCCTAGTAATGTACCAAGCAGAATGGCTAAACCTCCAGCCATCAAAATTAAGGGTGTCCATCTACCCATCTTGTTTTACTCCTTTTTAACCTTTTGGTGTCCACACTATTCGAGAACCTTGTCCCCAAAATCCATCAAACTTTGTCACTTTGACATCGCCTAAAACCTGAGTTTGGCAAGCTAAACGTAGGTCTGTTGTAGGAGAATGGGGAGGAAACGAACGCCGCGCTCGGTCACGCCAATTCGCTGCTGATACTTTGCCTTCTACTTTAACTGTACAAGTACCGCAACTGCCAATGCCCCGACAGTTTATGATCTTAGTACCGTCATTGTAGAGGTCAATACTATTTTGCAGCAAAATATTTCGGAGATTGCTACCATTTTCGCACTCAATTGTTTTACCTTGAGCTAATACATTAGGCATTTTTAAATTGCCAAACTGGCATTTTGTTGTATATTGACACATTGCCTCGAAAGTTGTCTCGTCGGTGCCAGTTTTATGACCACGATTTCGTCACCTCAACTTTGGCTCTATGACACTACACTACGGGATGGCACTCAGCGCGAGGGGCTATCAGTATCCATAGAAGATAAGTTACGTATTGCCAAGAGACTCGATCAACTAGGAATTCCCTTCATTGAAGGCGGTTGGCCTGGTGCCAATCCTAAGGATGTACAATTTTTCTGGCAACTTCAAGAAGATCCGCTAAAACAAGCTGAAATTGTGGCTTTTTGTTCGACTCGCCGCCCCAACACCACTGCCGCAACGGAACCGATGTTACAGGCTATTTTGGCTGCGGGGACTCGTTGGGTAACGATTTTTGGCAAGTCTTGGGATTTACACGTTACAACCGGACTCAAGACGACATTAGAAGAAAATTTGGCGATGATTAGCGACACGATTGAGTACCTCCGTTCTCAAGGACGTCGCATTATCTACGATGCCGAACATTGGTTTGATGGCTACAAGCACAATCCAGATTATGCTTTACAGACATTAGAAGTTGCGATCGCATCTGGTGTTGAATGGCTAGTCTTGTGTGATACCAATGGTGGTACTTTACCCCACGAAATTAGCCAAATTGTTCAAGATGTCAATAGTTATTTGTCCTCGGTCATTAGTCAAGAACCAATGACTAAGGACAAAGGACAAAGGACAATTCCTAAAATTGGAATTCATACTCATAACGATTCGGAAATGGCGGTTGCTAACGCAATAGCCGCCGTTATGGCAGGGGCAACGATGGTACAGGGGACAATTAACGGTTACGGTGAACGTTGCGGTAATGCTAACCTTTGTTCGTTAATTCCCAATTTACAACTGAAAGCGGGTTACAGTTGTATCACAGAAGACCAGCTCACACAACTTACAGAAGCTAGTCGTTTTGTGAGTGAGGTGGTCAACCTCGCGCCAGATGAACACGCTCCCTTTGTGGGACGTTCGGCTTTTGCCCACAAGGGCGGTATTCATGTATCAGCCGTAGAACGTAATCCCTTAACTTACGAACACATTCAACCGGAACAAGTCGGGAATCATCGCCGCATCGTGATTTCTGAACAGTCTGGACTCAGCAATGTGATCGCCAAAGCCCGCAGTTTTGGGATTAACCTCGATCAGCAAAAGGCAGAGGCTAGAGAAATTCTCCAGCGCCTCAAAGATTTGGAGAGTGAAGGATTTCAATTTGAAGCAGCAGAGGCGAGTTTTGCGCTATTGATGCACGAAGCTTTGGGCGATCGCCAGAAGTTTTTTGAAGTCAAGGGTTTTCAAGTGCACTGTGATTTGATTGAGGGGAAAGAAACTAGCAATGCCCTAGCTACGGTCAAAATAGCTGTTGAGGGGAAAAATATTTTGGAGGCGGCGGAAGGTAACGGTCCCGTTGCTGCATTGGATGCGGCTTTACGCAAGGCTTTGGTGAACTTTTATCCCCAAATAGCAACCTTTGATTTGACAGATTACAAAGTGCGGATTCTCAACGGACATACGGGGACTGCGGCGAAAACCCGTGTGTTAGTAGAATCAGGCAATGGTCATCAACGCTGGACGACTGTAGGGGTTTCCACGAATATTTTGGCGGCTTCTTATCAAGCGGTGGTAGAGGGCTTGGAATACGGTTTGTTGTTGCACTCTCAAGCAGAAGCGGCTTTGAAAGCTTCTATCTGACAAAATAGGTAGGGGAATTCATGAACTGTCCCTACAGCGTGTAGTTTTGCGTAAGTCCTATTTCTATGCCTTCCATATCTGTCGGCTTAACTTTTGTCTGCTTCTTCATCCAGCAATGTTGGCAATTATTGTAATCAGGCTTTGATTCGTTCTTGTTTATAACCTCGCCCGCAAGTGGCGCGAAAAAGTTCTTGTGTCTCAAGGCAGGTAGAAGCCCCACCCCTTGTGGGTGGCTTAGTTTAATTGCGAATTGCGAATTGCTTTCATCCTGGTTCATAGTTGCTAATGCACACTTTTTAACTTTTCTTATCTTGTACTACAACTTCCATATCTTCATCTTCATCTTTCCAAGCTGGATCGTACCGAAAGATTTGCTGAGTAACTTGTTTTTTGGTAATTATGTTAATTAATTTATCAACATTTTTCAATAACCAAAAATATCTTTTTATGCCTATAGGTTCATTGAATGGGAACCTAAGTAGTTCTGGATAAAAACTTTTAATCAAATCATTGGCAAGCATTTGATAACGCTTATATTCGGACGGCAAACTTAACATTATTTCCATAATTTTACGATGAGAAAAGGGAGATATGCGGAACGCATTGTTGACGTTGCCATATTGTTGTGGTCCAGACCAACACCCTAATCTCTGTTCTATAAATACAATGTCTAATACTGTAAGAGTGTTTTTAATTGGTAAATTACTCAGCCATTTATTTGATTGCTCTTTAAGGTAAAGCGTACCTGGGACATCAATTCTTCGTAAAAGTTCCTTTGGAGAAATATCAGTGGATTCTGTATCAGAAACGCGCCAATAAAGTGAACGTCCAACTTCGCCACCCAGTCCAAGTAATAATCCACGTGACGAATCTAACTGTTTAAGTGTCCGAACATTTTTCCATGAATTTCCAGCAACACAATTTCCAACTCTATACAACCATTCGTTTAGTTCTGTTTCCGTTACCTGTTGAATTTCTATAATCCGATGATTTAATCTATGCCTCTTGGCGATCGCAGAGGCGACTTCACAATCCAGTTTTCCTCCTTTACCAGGTGTTCTGATTGTGAAAAATTCAATGTTTTGGAGATATTCCCGCGCACACGCTAAGAGCATCCTTGAGTCTCTTCCAGCTGTTAATGCCATATAAACTGGAGAATTCTCAGCAAATGCTGCGATATTCTTCTTGATCAGAGATCCCATTTCATATATTGAGTTGTCAATATCTTGAGTCGGAGTTATTTCCTCAGTAAGCCAATGTCTTGTTGATTGCCAATTATTCAAATCTAAAAAATGATTGGGCAATAGTCGTTCAACTGAATGTCTTGGGGTTGACCCAAAGGGATACCAGTTATCCTTTCTAGGAATATCTAGGCTATTAATTAACTCATAATTATCTCCACAATCTTCCGAATATGGAATTAAGGCTGTTGAGGAAGCAGCAATCTGCTGTCGAGCGCAGAAAACCATTGAGAGGGAACCTATGGCATCTAAATAAACACGCGAAATATTCCCTGTGAGAAAGATAGCAGTGAAACGTCCACCAAAGTCATAAAGGGATGATTCCAGTTTAGAAGCAGCGCTGCTATCCTGGGGAGACACTAACATCTGTAAGTTTTTCTTCAACAATAGGCCATTTGAATCAACTGCATAGCCGAGCAACCATCCTATAGAAGATGAATCAGATGCAAGAATTTCAATTACTGGCAAATCTGGATGAAAGCCTAAGCACCAAGAACCGCTACGTCGTATATTCCAATTTTCTGGTATGTAATTTTCTGTTTGACAGAGAAGAAAC